>DASQIV010000161.1:0-5402 GCA_035631415.1 Pseudoneobacillus sp.
GTGTAGAAGTATTTGTGATCACTACAAAAACTCCCGAAATGGAGCTAACTTCTGAGGAACTTCATGGTGTTAAAATTTATCGTGTAGAACCACTTAATGCAATGGATAACCAATTCTTGAATTGGGTTGGTGGTTTAAATATGGCAATGGCTCAAAAAGCATTCCAATTATCGAATGATATTCATTTTGATATTATTCATGCACATGATTGGTTGGTGGGTGAAGCTGCTCAAACCCTAGCGAATTATTTAAAAATCCCTTTAATCACTACGATTCATGCAACTGAACATGGCCGAAATGGAGGGGTTTTCACAGAACTTCAACAGTTTATCCATCAGAAAGAGGACAAGCTTATTCAGTCTTCAAATCAAGTCATTGTTTGTAGTGAATTTATGAAAGAGGAAGTAGTTGAAACTTTTTCGTATCCAAAAGAAAGAATTTCTATTATTCCAAATGGTGTAGACATTAATAGTAAAACTTTTGGTACAGTCCATCAATTACATCCGTTATTGCAGCAGGAGGATAGAAAAATTATCTTTTCGCTTGGCAGACTTGTAAAGGAAAAAGGATTTGATTTAATTATTGAAGCGGCAGCGAAAATAGAAAGAAATGACTTGTGTTTTGTTATTGCTGGGATTGGTCCAATGTTTCAAGAATATGAAAAATTAATAAAAAAGCATTCCCTAGAAAATACCGTTTATTTAATTGGATTTATTACTGACCAACAAAGAAATCAATTATTTGAAAAATGTATGATGGCCATTTTTCCTAGTCGATATGAGCCCTTCGGTATTGTTGCATTAGAAGCTATGAAATTTTCTAAACCTTTGATTGTCTCAGACACAGGTGGTTTAAGGGGTATAAATAAACATTTAGAAACAGGACTTTTTATGAAACCAAATAATGTTGAAAGCTTGGTAGAAAATATTGAAATGATTTTAAACCAACCAACCTTGGCTGAAAAGATGGCGGAGAATGGAAAAAAATTAGTAGACCAATTTTATAGTTGGCAAAGAGTAGCTGAAATGACAAAACGTATCTATGAAGACCAACATCTTTTATTTTCTATTAATGAAGGGCTGAATGAACTAAATTATAAATAACTCTAAAAGGTGAAGATAATGAAAACACTTATAAATATACAAGAAGGTATGTTAGAAGAAACGCTTGGTTTGCACTTGCAAATGGTGTTAGGAATTTGGGTCAATGGAAATACGTACTGGCTTTACAATCAAAATGAAAAGATTATTACAAGAGAACAAATAACGGTTAACATTAAACAAGAGTTTGTACAGTCTAAAGTAAGACTTAGTCATATACATGTTACAAATCATGATGAAATAGAAAAAGAAATAAAATTACTTCTTATTCATCGATATGCTCAAGCATCCAAGGACCATTTCACTTTTATTTCTCCTTCAGAACAAGTCATTTTTCATTTAGCAAATAAAAAGGTATTTTTAGTAAATGGTCATTTTGAAGGTAATTATATCCAACAAGCTACCATTCAGCCTTTTTGGACAATGAATACGGAAAAAATGTGGAATTGCCCGGATAAAGGGATATTAAAATATCAGCCAATGGCAAAGGGATTAGCTGTAAGTATGTTTACATTAGACCTTGCTATTCCTAGTCATGCGACGAAAAAAGCTTCCACTTGGACGATTCAAGGTGAATCAAAAAATGAATTGGCAAAAGTAAACGATGCCCTTTTAAAAAACACACTAGCATTTCCTTTCAAAAAGTGATATTATAGAAAAGTCGTAAAAACGTACTAGCTTTTATCGTTTGGAGGGAAATATAATGCGTGTAAATATTACGTTAGCTTGCACAGAATGTGGAGAGCGTAACTATATTTCAAACAAAAATAAGCGTAACAACCCAGATCGTCTTGAGCTTAAGAAATATTGCCCAAGAGAAAAACGCACAACTACACATCGCGAAACAAAATAAGCAGTAGGGCTATCCTACTGCTTTTTTTGTGCAATTTTTAATATAATTAATTACATACTTAAAAGAATTTTTGAGAGGAAGGAATATGCATGAATAAAAAAGAGTTCCGTTCTTTTATGATAAAGGAGTTAAAAAAGCTGACAAAACAGGAGTATGAGCAATATTCATATGAAATTGCTAATCATCTATTTGAAACAGAGCTATGGAAGGAAGCGAGTACGATTGGGGTAACTGTTTCCAACTATCCCGAAGTCGATACATTACAAATTATTCGAAAGGCTTGGGAACAGGAAAAACGAGTTGTTGTTCCGAAATGTCATCCGAAAGAAAAACAAATGACCTTTCACGAGATTCATCGTTTTACGGAACTTGAATCTGTTTTCTATGGTCTATTAGAGCCTATTGAAAGCAAAACAGTAAAGGTAGAACGTGAGGAGATAGATTTGGTCCTTGTACCGGGTCTGGCGTTTTCTGAGAATGGCTATCGGCTCGGATTTGGAGGCGGTTATTATGACCGCTATTTAGCGAACTACAACGGAAATACCATCTCACTGGCGTTTCCTATCCAGGTAAATGATCAAATACCCGTTGAAGAACATGATATTCCAGTTAAGAAAATCATTACAGCTCAATAAGGGAATTAAAGAATGATGACTCATTTATTAATTGTTTTTATCATTTTACTTGTTTCTTTTGTAGCTAATAAAATTCGATCTCTTTCCAAAACAGGTGCTCCAGCAGCTTTCTTAGTCGGAATTTGTATCTATATTGGCTTTGGTATAAAAGGTCTTATTCTCCTTGGGATATTTTTTATCACCTCTAGCCTGTGGTCCAAATATAAAGGTTATCAAAAACAAGTAATCGAAGAAAACTTAGAAAAAGGGAGTCAAAGAGACTGGATTCAAGTATTAGCCAATGGTGGAGTAGCTGCACTCAGTAGTCTTCTTTTTTATATATCTAAAGACCTTATTTGGGTGGTAGCTTTTATAACATCTATTGCGAGTGCAACGGGCGATACATGGTCTTCTGAAATTGGACCATTGAGTAAAAAGTCACCAATATCTGTTAGAAGTTTTAAAAAGGTTCAAGCTGGAACCTCTGGTGCAATTAGTATGCTTGGTACAATTGGAGCCTTAGCTGGAGTCGGATTAATTACAATTGTTAGCTTCTTTTTATTTTCTATTAACTTTAAAATAGCATTGATTGTCTTGTTTTTTGGAATAGTAGGTAATGGAATTGATACTTTACTTGGTGCTTATTATCAGAGGACTTATTGTTGTAAAGTTTGTCATGTATCAATAGAAAAGTCATCTCATTGTGGAGAGCTCGCTAATCTTATTTCAGGGAAAAAGTGGTTAAATAATGATGGAGTTAATTTTCTCTCATGTTTAATTGCTCCAGTATTTGCGATTTTCACCTTTCTTTTGTAACAATATTGATAAAATGAAGACGGTTTCACTCTTGTAAATGGGGTGTTGTTACTAATTTAATTTATGTAGAATTAAGTAGTAGATAATTTAACAATGATTAAAGACTATTACAGGAGGCAATGCTTCATGAAAAATCATGTAAACAGAGTAGCTTTAATAGGTACAGGTTCTGTCGGTTCAAGCTATGCATTTGCATTACTTAATCAAGATGTAACGGAAGAATTAGTCTTAATCGATTTAAATAAGGAGAAGTCAGAAGGAGATGCAATGGATTTAAATCATGGATTACCATTTGCTCCTTCTCGTACGAAGATTTGGTTTGGAGATTATTCTGATTGTAAAGATTCTGATATTGTTGTCATTTGTGCTGGAGCAAACCAAAAACCAGGGGAGACTAGATTAGATTTAGTTGAGAAAAATACTAGAATATTTAAAGGGATAGTTGAGCAGGTAATGAGTTCTGGGTTTGATGGAATTTTCTTAGTAGCAACCAATCCTGTAGATATTCTAACTTATGCTGTGTGGAAATTTTCAGGATTACCAAAAGAGCGAGTTATTGGTTCAGGTACCATTTTGGATACAGCTCGTTTTCGCTTTTTACTTGGTGAATACTTTGATGTGGATACTAGAAATGTTCATGCATATATTATTGGTGAACATGGTGATACAGAATTACCAGTATGGAGCCATGCAGATATTGCTGGTATTACCATTCAGGATTGGATTAATCGAAAAGACGAATATAAACAAGAGGATTTAGATGAGATATTTATAAATGTAAGAGATGCAGCATACCAGATTATTCAACGTAAAGGTGCTACCTACTATGGAATCGCAATGGGATTAGTAAGATTAACAAAAGCAATTCTACAGAACGAAAACTCTGTATTAACGGTTTCTGCTTATTTAGATGGTGAATACGGTCAAAAAGACATTTATATTGGAGTCCCTGCTATTGTCAACCGTTCAGGTATTCGTGATATCGTAGAATTGCAATTAAATGACGAAGAAACAACAAAATTCACAAATTCTGTCGATGTATTAAAAAAGGTAATGTCTCCGGTTTTTTATCAATAATTAGAAATAAAAAGGATTTTTGGATAAAATTTTCCCTTACATCTCAAACTAGAGATAGGAGGGATGATTATGACAAGATTATTGACATCCATATTAATGATTGGAACGTTGGGGTATACATTGTATCGATATCGGTATCGATTAATGAATTTAGTCTTAGGTACTGGATATTTAAGAAGATTTTTTGTTCGTTCAATGATGAGCTTCCCTGGTATCCGAAAAAAGATGATGGGTGCTGTTTTCTCTGGACCGTCTAATTGGTAAAGACCAATGACGGTCTTTTTTTTTTATTTTGGTTTATAATGAAAATAAGAGAATAGTGGGAAGGGAGAATACGGAGTGAAAGAAGAGTATGTATTTTGGTTTCTAGCTAAGCATTTTGTTAAAGAAGAAAATTATCGTATTTTTCATTTTTCTAAGGAACAAAATGAACTGTGGTTAGAAAATCCAGATAATAAACAAGCCCCTATTTTAAGATTATTAAATTGTGAATTAGATTGGAGCAGTTGGATTGAAAGGGATATACAACTGACTGAATTTAATGGGGAAAAGATAAGAAAACAGCAGTACCGGAAAAAAGTAGAGATCATAAATTTATATATAAGTCCGTACCCACCTGTTGATGATTATGAATATCGTATTTCACAGCATCCAGTACATTCTCATATAAAAGTGCAAAGTATTATTTTAGCAGGGGCTATATTTAAAGAAGAATTATCGAAACTTCAATCTAACTTCAAAAAAGATATTAACGTTGCTTTTATTAATGATGATCATTTATATAATGAATCCATAGAACAAATGAAAAAAGACACGTTTCATATATCTACACTAAGAGTGAAAAAGGAACAGGCTATTTTCAATTATGGAAAACCTCTTTTCACTTATTTATTCATTGCTTTTCAGGTAATTGTTTTTATACTGTTAGAATTGAATGGAGGC
>DASQIV010000162.1:0-5798 GCA_035631415.1 Pseudoneobacillus sp.
GCCAATCATGAGCTACTACAATGGAAATCAGTTTGAGAACCATAAAAGAGAAATGGACTATTCTTCTCAAGGAAATAATTATAATTGGGGATATGACCCACACGGCTATTTTTCACCAACTGGCATGTATTCAGAGGATCCAACCCATTCTGAATTAAAAATTGCTGAATTAAAGGAACTTATAGCAGAAATTCATAAAAGAGGTATGGGTGTTGTCCTTGATGTCGTTTACAACCATAACCCAAGAGCAGAGATATTTGAAGATCTTGTTCCAAGCTATTATCACTTCATGGATATAAACGGAAATCCAAAAGAGAGCTATGGCGGCGGGAAATTTGGAACAACTCACAAAATGTCGAGAAAACTATTGGTAGACTCGATTAAATACTGGACAGATGAGTATAAGGTCGATGGATTCCGTTTTGACTTAATGGGTGACCATGATGCCGATACGATTCAGCTAGCCTATGATGAAGCGAAAAAGTTGAATTCCAATGTCGTGATGATTGGAGAAGGCTGGAGACTGTATGATGGTGACGATGGCGAAGAAAGTGTAATGGCCGCTGACCAAGGCTGGATGGCATTTACGGATAGTGCTGGTTCATTCTCCGATGATATTAGAAATGAATTAAAATCAGGACATGGTATCGAAGGACAACCTAGATTTATCACAAATGGCGCACGTAGCATCCAAAAGATATTCAATAATATAAAGGCACAGCCGGGTAACTTTACGGCGGATGATCCAGGCGATGTTGTTCAATATATTGAAGCACATGATGATTTAACACTTCATGATATTATTGCCCTTTCAATCAAAAAGGATCCTGCTAAGCATGAAGAAGAAATTCAGAAGCGAATTCGCTTAGGAAACACGTTTATTTTAACAAGCCAAGGAACATCCTTTATCCATGCCGGTCAGGAATATGGCCGAACAAAGCAGTGGTTAGCGGAAGGGCAACCAGAAAGTGATTTTACGTACATGGTTGATGAGAATGGAAATCCTTTTGAGCATCCATACTTTATCCGTAACTCTTTTGATTCAACGGATGCCATTAATATGTTTGACTGGAGCAAGGTAACGAAACCTGGAATCCATAAAGAGACGATGGAATATACGAAGGGCTTAATCAAGCTTCGACGATCAACAGATGCCTTTAGATTAGAAACGAAAGAATTAGTGGATTCCAACGTAACATTAATCGAGGCTCCAGAAATGAAGTCAATGGACCTTTTAATTGCTTATAAAAATGTGACTTCAAATCAAAAGGAAGCTTATTATGTATTTGTGAATGGAGATGCAAAAGAACGGACTCTTACTCTTAAAACGGACCTTACTTCAGGTAAAGTAGTAGCGGATAGCGATGAAGTGAATGTAGAGGGTGTATCTAAAAAGTCAGGATTTAAACTGACGAAAACCAACATCACAATCGAACCATTAACAAGCGTAATAATAAAAATGAAAAACTAACTATGTGTCAATGACCGTCATTTTATATGATGGTCATTTTTTTTCGCATGAAAGGACAGGTGAGAGCATAAGAATGTGACAGAACGGTGTCAAAGTCGGAAACATTTGTGAAAAACTCGGATATGTTCAAAGAAAAATCGGATAACTACTCAAAAAAGTCGGATAAACCTATGACAAAGTCGGAAACATCCCATTTTAAGCGGAACACAACATTGAAAGACATATCCCTGTCTGGAAACAACTGCCTTCAGACAAAAATAATTCACTATGATACTATTAATTCAATTAAAACGAACAGGGAGAACTGCATTTTATGGAAAAATTAGAACTAAAAGATTCGCAGCACCCAATAGATCCATCCGTGTTTAAATGGCGACATTTTATCTATGCTGTCCTTGTTTATGGATTGCTCATGTTTGCTTCAATTATTCCGTTAGTCATTTTTGATGAAATAACAGGGACAGGATATAGTGACAAAATTTTAAACGGTCCCTATCAAGGATTATTATTAGATTCGTTTATTGTCTTATTGGTTATCTTCATTATAAGGCCATTTAGACATCATGTTTTTAGAAAACAAACATGGGAACTATCTATCTTTAAAAAACGAAAAACATATGTAGTGATTATCGGGGTCCTACTACTAAATTCTTTATTTCAGTACATCGTAAATGGCATTTATCAACTAGAGTCTAATGGGGAGCAGTTAAAGAGTTTAAATTTAGATCCTCAAGATAATTATGGCGGGTTAACATTATTTTTTATTTTCCTAGCAATTGCGATCATCACTCCAGTGAAAGAAGAAATCCTTTATCGTTTACTACCTAAGATTCTATTGGGAAAATACCATGCAGCCATTCTCATTCTTATTTCGACAGTTGTTTTTGCTGCAGGTCACACAGGTGCTTATATCTCGGCAGGTTTTATGGGACTTTTATTTATGTTAAGCTACCTATATACAAGGTCAATATTCGTTTCTATTACGATTCATGTGATTTGGAATTTTTATAGTTATTGCATGTTATTTCTACTTTAAGGACCACTTTTCTTTTGAAGGGTGGTTTTTTCTATTTGGATTGCATAGATTATCTGTGTTAAAATTTGGAAAGTAACTTTTTTATAAGTCTCATATATTCGGAGGGTAACTCATGCAAACTTTGTTTCAATATAATTGGCAAGTTAGAGATGAATGGCTTCAGTGGTGTGAAGATGTAAAAGAAGAGGAGCTTCTAGTTAAACGAACAGGAGGAGTAGGGGGAATCTTGCATACTCTCTTCCATATTATCGATGTCGAGTGGAGCTGGATTCGCCTAATCCAAGGGAAACCAGATTTCCAGGAGAATTTTGAGGAATATCGTAGCTTAGAACGAATTAAGGAGCTTAACGATAGATTTCATTCTGAAGTAAAAGAATTTGTTCTTAACTGGGACGATAGTATGGAAAATAGGCTATATGAAGAGTGTCATCCTGATGGAAATGTAGAAACCTTTACTTGGGGTGAAGTAATGAGACATGTCATCGCTCACGAAATACACCATATTGGCCAAATATCTGTCTGGGCGAGAGAAGTTGGAAAGAAGCCAGTGTCGGCAAATTTGATTTGGAGGGGTCTATCCTCAATAAAATAAATAGATTCGTTCTTTAATAGAAAGATACTTGACAGATTATTTCAAAGTTTTATAAGATAAGTAAAAGTTTTCCATATAAAAAACACTGGGATTAGGAGTAGTAAGGAATTTTTATTGTGTAGAGAGCTGTCGCTTGGTGAAAGACAGTCAATAACATTCCCCAACTCGCCTATGAGTGGTTAGGCTGATAGGTAGGTCTAAACGGTTTACTCCCGTAATAGAGTCCCCAAGATGGTTTGTGTTTTTACAAACCAAGAAGAGTGGTACCACGTTAGCATAGCCTATCGTCTCTTTATGAGATGATAGGCTTTTTATTTTTATAGGAGGGATAGTATGAGTCAAAATTGTTTTATCTGTAATAAGCATAATGGGAGTATACAAACAGCGGGTAGCGCTATTTATGAAGACGATTTGGTTTATGTTGGACATATCGACAGGGCAGGAAAACCTAATTATTTAGGTCATATTATGATTGATTTAAAAAGACATGTCCCCACACTTGCAGAAATGAATCCTGAAGAGGCGAAAGCATTTGGAATCATAATGGCAAGAGTAAGTAGAGCTTTGAAAGAAACGGAAAAAGCTGAACATGTGTATGCTGTTGTTTCTGGAAATTCGGTTCCTCACCTACATATGCATGTCGTAGCACGTTATCCTCATACACCTCAAGAGTATTGGGGACCGTTTGAAGTTTATGATGCACCCAATGCTCCTATGGGAGACAATCAAAAAGTAGTTGAATTGTGTCATAGAATGAAAGATTTTCTTGAGACCAATCCTTATGAATAGAATTAAAGAGTATAGTTGGGTTGGGAGCCAAGAGAATTTTGTGGATGAAATAAATATCCATTCAATAAACCAGATCGTTTTGGGGCGTTTTGGAGGAAATTCTGCTGCTGGTCAGTATAAAAATGAAGACGGATGTCTGATATGGGTTAGTGAAGAACAAGATTGGGAATTTGTTGTCCTTCTAGACGCCCACCAAACTGCGGAAAGTGCAGAATTAGTTGTTCATACTATTGAAGCTCAAAAAAATGAGATTCAAAATATATTAGCTTTTCCTGTAAATGAATGCTTTGATCGTTTAAGCGAAAAGCTTCTATCCACTTTTCAAAGCCAGAGCTTTAAAGAGGCTTGCAAAAAGGTTCAAGGGGAAACAGCTTGTCTATATGTCGCAAGGAAAGGAAAGTTTCTATCGTGGTTATCCATTGGGGATTGTATATTTAATTTGTTTCATCCAGAACTATCTGCCTTAAATGAATACCAACAGAATCAAAGAAGTTTTTATCAATGGATTGGACAGGTTAATACTTTTGATTTGCCTGTTCCTTGTTACAGCATAGGGAGAAAAGAACTGAGAAAAGGGAAGAACCATATATTTCTTACTACAGACGGACTTACCGAATGCCCTAAAACTAATTTTTCGAATCCTAAAGAAATTCTAAAACCATTTGAGAATTATTCAAATGAGGAGAGTGTCAGGGAGTTATTAATCGAAATAAAAGATAAGAATGTAAGGGATAGTACAACCATCCTATCCTGGTTTGTTAATATTAATGACGAAGCTAGTTTACCAAGCGATATCTGAGAGAGAAAAATATGTTATTATGCGAGTAATGAAGTGTAATAGTCTAGCAAAGGAAATCGTCAATTTGACGGTTTTTTTGTTGTGAAAAAAATTTTTACCGAGATGGAACTTTTTATATACTTAAAAACTCTAATTGATACATAAAGCACGAAAGGAAAGGAGAGAACGAGAATTTTGATTGTATCGTTATCGGAATCTATGATCTTAAAAAAGATAAAAAAACAAGATATGAATGCTGTCTTAGATTGGTTTGAGACGCGAAAATCAAAGTTTTATAAGATTGGTTGGGCGTATCTAAAAAGTCATCACGATGTGGAGGATGTTTTTCATAATACGATTATCAAAGTCCATGAAAAAATCCATCAGCTAAAAGAAGAAAGTTTTTTTGAAACATGGGTGACTTCGATATTTATAAATGAATGTCGTAACCTATATCGAAAAAATAAAAAAAGAGAGATAGAGGGTTCAGTCGGTACGGAAGATATGGGCAAGCATGAAACAAAGTTGGAAGTGCTAGAGAGATTAGATCAACTGGATGAAAAATATAAGGAAATTATTATATTGAAATACATGAAGGGTTTTTCACAGGATGAAATAGCTCAGATTTTAAAGGTACCTGTTGGGACTGTAAAATCTCGATTGTATAGAGGACTCATTTTACTAAGAAAAGTAATCGAGGATGGTGAAGGTTATGAACTGTAATGCTATTCAAGAAAGCTTAATCGATTTATTAGAAGGAAAGCTTAGTAATCAAAAAAGACAAGAGGTTGAAAAACATATTCAGCACTGTGAAAGCTGTCAACAAGATTGGAGAGAGATGCAGGAAGTTATTACACTTCTTGAAAACGAAAGTGATTTAATTGAGGAACCTGATAATTTTATGGGAAATGTAAGGCAGAAAGTGGGTAGAACTCAAAAGAAATATAAAAAGTCTTCTAAACACCGAGCGATGATGGGATTAGCGGCAGGACTTTTTTTAACGTTTTTTGTTGGTACAGCATTTGCAACCAATGGTTTCACATCGTTGATGGATTGGTGGCAAGATTTAAGTCATAAAGAAAATGAAAAAATCCAAAAAAATGTTCAGCAAGGTTTAGGGGAAAACCTGAAT
>DASQIV010000163.1:0-5119 GCA_035631415.1 Pseudoneobacillus sp.
TCTTTCTACACCCTCAAGGTAGTTCAACAAAAATCTGGGGGAAACTAGTCCCTATGTTTGAAAAAGATTACCATATCATTTTAATGGATTTAAGAGGACATGGTGAATCCGATAAAGCTACAGAGGGATATGATATCCGAACGCAGTGTAAGGATATCAAAAATATTTTGCAAAAATTAGAAATCCAAAAAGCTCATTTTGTAGGGAATTCGTTAGGTGGAGATATTGCGACAGCCTTTGCCTCTATGTATCCTAACGACATTATATCATTAACGAATATTGACTCAGGAATGATTGATTACATTGGTCCAGAAGGTGAAAGAAATCTTACAAAAGAAGAAGTTCTAAAGCAATTTAGAGAAAGAGAGATTAAGAGCTTCTCTTCTAAAACGGAATTACTCGAATATGTTCAAAGCGTCTTTCCAAAGGCAATTTGGGATAACTATTTTGAAGAATGGTTTAAATTTGTCTCTATATATGAAGTGGAAAACGGACGCATATCCTATCAAGTTCCTCCTTCAATCAATGTACAAATTATGGATATGGTTTGTGATTTACACTACAAAGAGCTTTACAAGAATATAACGTGTCCAATTCTTTTCCTTCCTGCGGAGAAGGAAGACCACCTAAACATCAAACTAAAAAATATTGAAGAGGCCCAGAAAACAACCTTTGTGAAATCGTGCATTATTCCAGAATCTAAACATTTAATGGTTCTGAATCAGTCAGAAGAAATTGGTAAAGAAATTGTACAATTTTTACAAGAAATAAATATATCCATCAATAAACCTGTAGAAATCTTATAGTCAACATTTTTAATCATAAATTTATATTTATATAGGTGGTTAACTGCTCATGGGAAATCTTACTTGGCTTAAAGGTCTTATTTTCGGTGCATTACTTTCGTTCATTACTGCATGGTTATTTATGTTAATCGGACAAGCATGGGCAGGTGGAATCACTTCATTTTTCGGAGAAAATTGGTTTTATTTCTCCGTAATGCCTCCCTTTGCTATGACCTTTACGTGTTTGGAGTGATTCTTCACAACAAACGTGAAATATCTAATAAGTATTTTTGGATGATAAGTCTTTTTTGTGCCCTATTTGTCACCTGGTATAGTGGAACTATCGGTGCAATTTTAGGTGAATGGATGGTGAGAGGGAGCCTGGAATCACTCAATGTTAAAGGTATTCTTGTGTGGGGTACCATTTATGCGTTTGTTTTCCTCCCCCTTTCCACACCATTCGCAAGATTAGTAGCAGGGGTTTTTTATAGACATATTAATAGATGAAAATAGATAGCAGATAATTATTTATCTAGAGGGATGTTTTGTCTTTTGCTGACCCTAAAAAAAGAACGGTGCTGGTCGTTTAAAAATAAATTACAGGTGGTGATAGAAGTTGGAGAAATCTAAACGTTTGTTTATGTCCAGTATATTATTATATCTTAGTGCCCTTTCGTTTCTAAGTGCTACATATTTTACAGGATATAAAGTTTTTCTTCCTTTATTTTTTACGTTTATCGCATTGGGATCAATGTTTTTAATTATTTATATCAGAAACAAGAGATTTTCTAATAAGTAGAAAAGAGAAAATTAATCCGGAAACCTATTTGTTATCCTACTTTTTTCGTAATGTTATTGTGGTGTGCTGGGAAGGATGAATCACTATCCGAGATCACTTATCAAAAATGAATAACGATAGACAATGAAACCTGGTATTTTGATAAAATACCAGGTTTACTTTTACCTACATGAGGTTTCCCGATAAAAGATACATCAATTTTATTATAGAAAAACTGTTTTTATAAGTTTTTATTTTTTTCTGAAAAATTGCATATTATGGTGTACTAAACTGACTGGTTGGTCTATAATTAAGTAGACAATCCGAAAATGGATCGTAAATGACATATATACATTCACCGTATTATATATCTTTTTCGGACTAGAAAATAATTATAATGGAGGTCACGAATATTTATGACAACAACCGTACAAACCTTTTTACAAGAACTAAATGACCAAATGCAACAGTTGTACAAAGATGTTACCGAGGCAAGCTGGATGGCACAAACAACTGGTGACCCAGAGTGGGCGGATAAGCTCAGTGAGGCGGATACAAGATATAATTTATTCTTTTCACAAAAAGATACTTTTGAAAAAACTAAGCAGTATTTAGCAGAAGAGAATTTAACTGAGGTTGAACGACGCCAATTGTTCCTGTTACTTACTAGTATGGAAGATAACCAATTACCTGAAGAAATTATTGCGGATCTGTCAAAACGTTCTTCTGACTTAAATCTATTATTTAATACATTTACTCCAGAGGTAGATGGAAAAAAATATTCAGCTAATGAGATTAGGGATACGCTTATTAACAGTACTGACCAAGAATTACGTAAAAAGGTATGGTATGCAAGTAAAGAGGTCGGTAAAGTTGTCGAAAAAGACTTGCTTGATTTAGTCAAAAAACGAAATGAGGCCGCAAAATTACTGGGTTATGAGAATCATTACCAAATGAGCTTTGACCTTCAAGAATTAGACCGGGAGGAAGTATTTTCTATTTTTCAAGATTTAATTAAACAATCAGATGATGCCTATCGTTCGATGAAAAAAGAATTAGACGAAAGTTTGGCAGCTAAGTTTGGTATCAAGCCATCAGAGATCCGTCCATGGCATTATGTGGACCCTTTCTTTCAGGAAGCACCTCCTTCTGATAAAACGAACTTGGATCCATTTTTCAAAGGGAAAGAAATCTTGCAGTTGACGACCGATACTTTCCAAGCTATGGGTATTGAAGTATCTGACCTATACGAAAAGAGTGACTTATATCCACGTGAGAAGAAAAATCCGACTGCATTTTGTTCTGATATCGATCGTGAAGGAGATGTTCGAGTCCTCTGTAATCTTGAGGATGATGCCTACTGGATGGACACAAATTTACATGAATTTGGTCATGCTGCCTACTTTAAATATGTAGATGCTAATCTGCCTTTTATCTTACGTACTTGTAGTCATACTTTAACAACAGAAGCGATTGCGATGATGTTCGGTAAAATGAGTAGAGATCCACGTTGGTTAGGTCAATTTTTGAAAATGGACGAATTGAAGCTTTCAAGTCTTAAGCCTGAATTAGAGAAGTATCAACAGTTATCCATGTTAATTGCTGCAAGATGGATTATTACCTTTGTCTTTTTTGAAAAGGAATTATATGAAAACCCTGACCAGGACTTAAATGCCTTATGGTGGAAAATGGTTAACGAAATACAATTAGTTACCCCACCGGATTCAACTGACCAACCAGACTGGGCTGCGAAAATTCACTTTACACTAGCGCCCGTTTATTATCAAAATTACTTACTTGGTGAACTGATGGCTGCTCAATTACTTCGATATATCGAAACTTCCATCTCACCTGAATTTTTTACTAAAGCAACTGGGGATATGCTTCTAAACCAGTATTTCAAGTCAGCTGCACTATATAACTGGAACGAAAAAATTAGTAGGATTACTGGTGAAAAACTAAATCCAGCTCATTTTTGCGATTTGTATTGCCATGTAGACCAAAAGGTCAAGCTTTAGAATATTAAGGAGGAGGGGAATTTATCCCTCCTTCTTTTAAATATAAATAGCCTTGGGATTATAGTCCTTTTTTTAAGCAATGCTGAAAAGCGCTAATAATAACTTGTAGGTGGTAGTCATATGTTCCTAAAGAAAAATATCGTAATACTGTTATTATGAGTGGCAGGATTTAGCAAAGAATGAAAAAATTGAGGAGAGGCTTGACTTATATCATACCGGTGGGAGATAAATATATGTTAAAAAGCGTAAAAAAATGATATAAGCAGCATTATCTCTTTACGATAATCTTTATAAAAAGTTTTATCTAAAGATAATATTAGATTTAACATTTGGGGTCCATTCTGCTTGAACCATTATTCGCCCAAGTAATTCCCCAATTTACTTGTGTAAGTGATTCCTCTTTATAGAAGAATGCACCCAGGGATACGAAGTCCTTAATTATTTCGTTTAAATTCAACTGTTATTAAGCCTTTATTTTGATCTATTCTATGAATAAAAATATCAACTTGATTTCCTGAGGATAAATCTATATTAAACCCTTTAAGATTCTTTTGTGCAAAGTAACTATAATTTTGAATTTCTCCTTCGTTTTTCATTGTGTTAAGCTCACCTTGATAAAAATCCAAAAAATACGCATCACTAATATAAGTGGAATAGAAAGGAGAACATACATCCTGTTTGCCGTGAAGGACCGTTCTTTTAGGAAGTGGAATTGTGGTACTCCCTTTCCTATCACTACCATCATCACACTCGAAGCTTGTACTAGTGAATACATAACTTTTTACATAATCGTTAAATTCTAAATTCCAGAAATAACAAAGAAATAAAAAAACGATTGGGATTGAAATAAATAAATAAATTTTAATTAGCTGTTTTTTCCATTTAAACAAAAGAATTAATGCAATAACAATAAACCCGATTAAAAAAAAGGTATAGGCAATATACAATATATCCCCTGCCATAAGAATGAACCCCCATCCTTCCCTATGCAAAATCTCTTTTAAACTGCAATTCGCTGAAGATTTTCAAACTAATAACAACAGGACTCGTGAAGACAATCTAAAAACATTTGCACAGCAAAGTGCTTCGACACTTAAATAAAAAGAGGTTGCAGCAGCAACCTTCGTTCTTGACCTTTTGCTCTCGATTAATGGAACAACAGTACTTCCACCTTGATATTAACAAATACAAGGATTTTCTACGCAAAATCATCCATATATTTCTTATAAAAAATACGTAACTATTGGTTATTTCCATTCCAAAAGTTCGTTTTTTTTATCACTCTAACCATTTTTCTTTCCCATAATTTTTCAACATAACTAGAAATTTTATTGAGTTTTTTCCATTTTTTCTCTTGAAAAGTGCCACATAAATGACATTTTAAACTTGAAGAGGTTATTTGCCCCGAGCAAGCTTTGCATTTTACCGTTTTTTCGGTGCCAATGGTGAACAACTCGACTAGAATTTTAATAAAATCAATAGCAAAAATCAAAAGAATGATGCCAATTAATAAATGTAACATAAATCCTCCAAAACTT
>DASQIV010000164.1:0-3511 GCA_035631415.1 Pseudoneobacillus sp.
AACCTCTAGTTGAAGTGCAAACAGATAAAATGACTGCTGAAATCCCTGCGCCAGCATCTGGTGTCATTAAGGAACTAAAAGCCAATGCTGGGGATAATATATTAGTAGGAACAACCCTATTAATTTTAGAAAAAGAAACGGTTGAATCAAAACAAACAACCATTGTTTTTCCTAGCAAAGTAAGAGGTCGAGTCATGGCTTCTCCTTATACAAGAAAAATCGCTAGAGAAAACGGTGTGCTGATTGAGGAAATTGAGGGAACAGGTCCTGGTGGCCGTATTACGGATGAAGATGTTTATCGATTCGTTGAACATAAGTCAAAGCCAGAGAAAAAGAAATTACAAACCGAAGCTCCTCTTGGACAGGAAGTGACTATGATTCAAGAGACCTTTGTAGAAGCGAAGGAAGTTCACTCCAAACAGGATAGTATTCCTTTCCGGGGTAGACGTAAGCAAATTGCGAAAAAAATGGTTCAGTCGCTTCAGACCATTGCGCATTGCACCCATTTTGAGGAAATCGATGTTACTAAATTGTTGGAATTCAGAAATGAATTAAAAAATCGGAACCGTAGCATAACGGTAACAGCCTTTTTCCTTAAGGCTTTATCCCTTTGTTTAAAAGAATTTCCAATCTTCAACGCGAACTTAAATGAGGAACAGGAAGTCATTTATTTAAAGAAAGAGCATCATATTGGGGTGGCTGTTGATACAAAACAAGGTCTAATCGTTCCTGTTATTCGGAACGTAGAACAAAAAACACTTACTCAACTTCACCAAGAACTTAAGGTAATGACAGAAAAAGCCTTACAAGACCAATTATCTATCAAGGATATTTCAGGAGGAACGTTTACGATTAGTAATGTTGGTCCATTAGGAGGTAGCATTGGGGCAACGCCAATCATCCAACATCCAGAAGTAGCCCTTGTATCCTTCCATAAAACAAAGAAAAGACCAGTTGTTACGGATGATGATCAAATTGTGATTCGTTCGATGATGAATGTCTCCATGTCATTTGATCACCGTGTAGCTGATGGTGCCACTGCCGTTGCGTTTACAAACCGTCTTGCTGAGTTCATTGAAAATCCAAAACTGATGATATTGGAGTTGGTTTAATGGTTGTTGGTGAACTTGCTCATGAAAAGGATCTAGTGATTATCGGTGGTGGACCAGGTGGTTATCATGCAGCTATCCGAGCTGCACAGCTTGGCCTAAAAGTAACATTAATTGAAAAACAACAGCTTGGTGGAGTTTGTTTAAATGAAGGGTGTATTCCTTCAAAAATTTTAACTTCCGCAGCAAGTCGATTAAATTTATTGAGAGATAGTCATGAAATGGGAATTGGAGACTCCGAGCCTTTTTTTCAATATGACAAACTAATAAGCTATCAGCAAAAAGTCATAGACCAATTAAGAAACTGTGTTCAAGGTCTTATCCAGTCAAATAAAATTGAATATGTAAAAGGTAATGGCTATTTTTTAAGTGAAGACCGCATTGGGGTAGAAAGCGATGACCATTATGAAGTCTTTCAATTTAAAAAAGCTATTATCGCAACCGGAAGTAGACAGCCTGCTATTAATGGAATACAGATAGATGGCAAAAGAATTTTTCATACAAGATTGATTCAATCAATCCTCGAGATTCCAAAGCATCTCATCATCTATGGTCAAAATGAAATCGCATTAGAAATGGCGAGCTCTTTTCATTCTTTTGGTTCAGAGGTAACAATTTTACTGGATAAAGAGAATTTCGGCTTTGATTCTTCGATTGAAAAAGAACTCAAAAGGATATTAAAGAAAAAGAAAATCCAACTATTAAAAAATGTTCAATTGACAGGAGTTCAAGATTCTCAGGAAGATCTTCTAGTAGAATTACAGATTCAGGAAGAAAAAGTCAGTTTGAATGGGACTCATTTATTAATCGCGACTTCAGGTATCCCTAACACTCGTGATTTAGGAATTGAGAGAATTGGGGTAGTTGTCGATGGAAGAGGATTCATTCAAACAAACAAACAATGTCAAACCACTGTTCCAACTATTTATGCCGTCGGTGATGTGACAGATGGTCCTTCCATTGCGGTTAAAGCCATTTCACAAGGGAAGATTGCTGCTGAATCGATTGCTGGCAAACTGGTAGAGTATGATTCACACTTCCTTCCAAAAGTAGTCCATTTTCAGCCACCAATTGCATCCGTTGGCCAGACCGAAGAGGAAGTAATGGCACAAGGTCTTGAAGCGAAAATCGGGCAATTCCCTTTAGCTAGCAATGGATACGCCACTATTTTAGGAAAAAAGGATGGGCTAGTAAAAGTAATCTCTGATTCGAAAAGTGATACCCTACTCGGAGTTCATATAATAGGCGAGGGAGCTATAGAACTGATATCTAGCGGAATCCTCTCGTTGGAAATGGTAGCTAGAGAAGAGGATTTGAGATTTCCATTTTACCCGCATCCAAGTTTAAACGAAGGCATTTTAGAAGCCATTGAAGCATTAAATGGGGAGGCAGTTCACTTGCCACCAAAGAAAAATCTAAAAAAAGTAACGATAAAATAAGGAGGAAATAACAATGAATGAACAAACTTCAGTAACAAATCAAAAGGTAGAGGACTTTTTTCCAGTTCAGGACGTGGACTATTTAGAAATTTATACTGGGAATGCGAAGCAAGCTACACATTATTTTTGTACAGCATTTGGCTTTAAACCAGTTGCTTATTCTGGTTTAGAGACAGGTAATCGTGAAACGGTTTCTTATGTTCTACAACAACGTAAAATTCGCCTTGTGATTACTGGATCTTATAAAGAAGATACTCGCGTTTCCCAATTTGTTAAGCAACATGGAGATGGAGTAAAAGACATTGCCTTATTATTTGATGATGTTGAAAAAGCATATAACGAGTCTGTTTCTCGCGGAGCAATCGCGATTACACCGCCATATGAAATCAAAGACGAGCATGGTGTAGTGAAGAAGGCTGTCATTGGAACTTACGGTGACACGATTCATACATTAGTAGAACGCAAAAATTATATAGGTGCCTTTATGCCTGGATATGTACCATACGAAGGAAGTCTTCCTGTTAAAGATGCTGGTTTAATTGCCATTGATCACGTTGTTGGGAACGTTGAAAGAATGCCTGAATGGGTAGACTACTATGCAAATGTAATGGGCTTTAAAGAAATGAAGCATTTCACAGACAAGGATATTACAACAGAATATTCTGCGTTAATGTCTAAAGTTATGCATAATGGTGGCCGTATTAAATTCCCTATCAACGAACCTGCCGAAGGAAAAAGAAAGTCCCAAATTCAAGAATACTTAGAATTTTTTAATGGTACAGGTGTACAACACTTAGCGATTTTAACAGAGGATATTATCGGAACAGTTCGTATCCTTCGTGATAATGGCGTTGAGTTCTTATCTACACCAGATTCTTATTATGAAATGTTATCCGAGCGCGTTGGTCAAATTGATGAAGAAATTGATAAGATTAAAGAGCTTAATATATTAGTAGACCGTGA
>DASQIV010000165.1:0-3105 GCA_035631415.1 Pseudoneobacillus sp.
GGAAGGACGACTCATGTACAAAGGGGAAAATCATTTTGTTGTAATTGGATGGACCGCAAAATCTAAAATTGCTATTAAAGAACTGCTTGTAAGTCAAGAGCATAGAGAAATTGTCCTCATTGATGAATTAGAAAAGACCCCAATAGAGCATTCTCATATTCATTATATTCAAGGAAGTCCAACCGATTTGGACACGTTAAAAAAAGCGAGAATAGAAGAGAGTAAGGCAGTATTAATATTTGCTCCACAAGGAGTCGAAAATGCCGATCTTGCCGATGGAAAAACATTAATCATTGCATCTAGTATTGAAAGCTATGATAAAAAAACAGAAAAGAATATTTACACGATTGCCGAAATTTTAGATCGGAAGCATGTTGAGAATTTTCGACATGTTAAAGTGGATGAATTTATTTTAAGCCAAGAATCTGTTTCTTTTCTAATGGCGAAATCTGCTCAAACGAATGGAAGTAGTCATCTTTTTACCCAGTTGTTAAGCCAACAAGATGGAGAGGAAGGCTGTGACTTATGGCAAGTGAAGGGAGCCTATCCATGGAAAACGTATGGGGAGGCTTATGAGGCGTTAAAAGAAAAAGGTGCCACTTTGATTGCTGATCGAAATCAACTAAATCTTTTAAGTAAATATCAAGAGGCACTCCCTAAGGATGCTGCTCTTTTTGTTATTTGCGATAAAAAAACGTATCAGAATCTTTAAGGTGACTAGTATCGATTTGTCTAATTTTGCATATACTGCTTACTAAACTTTTTTAAATGATGATTCTTGCATAAAAAATAAAAATCGTCTACAATATGGTAAAATAATGATATCAACTATGATAAGGAATAGTAATGGTGCTTTTAGCTTGAATTAGAGAGTTGACGGTCGGTGCAAGTCAACCAAGCACATCATGAACTCGCCTTTTGAGTTGCAAGTGTGAATTCACAGTAATACTTGCCGTATGCCGCGTTAAGGCTGAATGAAGCGAGTGCATATTGCACTAATGTGGGTGGTACCGCGGGAGATACATAATATCCTCTCGTCCCTTTTTATAGGGATGAGAGGTTTTTTATTTGGAAAAAATTAAATGTAGTGAAAAGAGTAGGAGGAACAATCATGAGTTTCAATCATCAACAAATTGAAAAAAAATGGCAACAATATTGGGAAGAAAATAAAACGTTCAAAACAAGTGACGAAAAGGGAAAGCGTAAATTTTACGCATTAGATATGTTCCCATATCCATCAGGTGCAGGCTTACATGTTGGGCATCCTGAGGGATATACGGCAACAGATATTCTTTCTAGATTAAAGAGAATGCAAGGCTATAACGTTCTTCATCCAATGGGATGGGATGCTTTCGGCCTTCCTGCTGAGCAATATGCGATCGATACAGGTAATGACCCTGCTGAATTTACAGAAAAAAATATTAATACCTTCCGTCGCCAAATTAAGTCATTAGGTTTTTCCTATGATTGGGACCGAGAAATCAATACAACAGATCCAAATTATTATAAGTGGACACAATGGATCTTCATTCAGCTTTATAAGAAGGGCTTAGCTTATATTGATGAAGTCGCAGTAAACTGGTGCCCAGCACTTGGTACCGTTTTAGCAAATGAAGAAGTCATCGATGGAAAAAGTGAACGTGGAGGCCACCCAGTTGAACGCCGACCAATGAAACAATGGATGTTGAAAATTACGGCTTATGCAGACCGCCTTATTGATGATCTTGAAGATTTAGATTGGCCTGATAGCTTAAAGGATATGCAACGAAACTGGATTGGTCGTTCAGAAGGTGCGGAAGTAACCTTTGAGATTGATGGCCATGATGAAAGATTTACGGTATTTACGACACGTCCAGATACTCTTTTTGGAGCCACATATGCGGTATTAGCTCCGGAGCATCCATTTGTCGAAAAAATTACTTCTGCTGATCAAAAGGAAGCCGTTGCTGCTTATTTAGATCAAATCAAGAGTAAGAGCGATCTTGAAAGAACCGATTTAGCAAAAGATAAAACTGGTGTTTTCACAGGTGCATATGCAGTAAATCCAACTAACGGTGAAAAGATGCCAATCTGGATTGCGGATTATGTATTAATGAGCTATGGAACAGGAGCAATCATGGCGGTTCCTGCTCATGACGAACGCGATTTTGAATTTGCTAAAAAGTTTGATCTTCCGATTAAAGCGGTTGTTGCTGGTGGCGACGTTGAGAAAGAAGCTTACACGGGTGATGGCGAACATATTAATTCAGAATTCTTAAATGGTTTAAATAAAGAAGATGCTATTTCGCAAATGATTTCTTGGTTAGAAGAAAAAGGAATCGGAACGAAAAAGATTACTTATCGTCTTCGTGATTGGTTATTTAGCCGTCAGCGTTATTGGGGTGAACCAATTCCAATCATTCATTGGGAAGATGGAACAATGACTGCTGTTCCAGAAGAAGAACTTCCATTAATGCTTCCGGTAACAAAAGAAATCAAGCCATCTGGAACTGG
Organism: Pseudoneobacillus sp.; assembly: GCA_035631415.1. Lineage (GTDB taxonomy): Bacteria > Bacillota > Bacilli > Bacillales > Cytobacillaceae > Pseudoneobacillus. Next base: position 2,494 of record DASQIV010000165.1, read on the forward strand.
AGAATCACCTCTTGCCAATATTTCAGAGTGGCTAAATGTAGTGGACCCTGAGACTGGCAAAAAAGGACGTCGTGAAACAAACACCATGCCGCAATGGGCAGGTAGCTCTTGGTATTATATCCGTTATATTGATCCAAAAAATGATCAAGTTATCGTTGATCCTGAAAAGGTTAAGGAATGGCTACCAGTTGATATCTACATTGGTGGTGCAGAGCACGCGGTACTTCATTTACTATATGCTCGATTCTGGCATAAGGTTTTATATGATTTAGGGATTGTTTCAACAAAAGAGCCATTCCAAAAGCTTTTCAACCAAGGTATGATTCTTGGGGAAAACAATGAAAAAATGAGTAAATCAAAAGGAAATGTCGTAAACCCAGATCAAATTGTGGAAAGCCATGGTGCCGACACACTTCGTTTATACGAAATGTTCATGGGTCCTTTAGAAGCATCAATCGCTTGGTCTACGACAGGATTAGATGGATCAAGACGTTTCTTAGATCGTATTTGGCGCTTATTTGTAGAAGAAAATGGCCAATTGAATCCAAAAATTCAAGATGGTGAAGAAGGATCAAACCTTGAAAAGATTTACCATCAAACCATTAAAAAGGT
>DASQIV010000166.1:0-5923 GCA_035631415.1 Pseudoneobacillus sp.
AAATCTAACATTAAAAACAAATATTAACAACTTTACAAATAATTCACTAATCAAAGTCTACGGAGATGCGAGTTTTCTAAACATCGATGGAAAAGAAGATTCAAAAGTTTGCGTGTTTGGTACTCTAAAAAGTATAGGGAAATATTCACCTGTAAAAGTATTTATTAAAAATAGATCAACAGGAGTTGATGTTCCAGTAACTGATCCAGAAATATTTAACAGAGAATGCCCTTCTGAAGTAAAGGATATTGAATTCGAGTGGGAACCAAGTACCGATGTAGAGTATCAATATAATTACAACTAATCTACGCTTTTATATTTCAGTAACCAATATAAGAGAGGCAAATCCGTTTGGGAATTGCCTCTTTTATTCACTTCTATAGATTTTAGGATATTTCCTAAAGGCTTAACTATCTACGAATTGGCAAACGCTTTTATTTCATCCTCAGGGATAAATCCTCTTGAACGATTGGTTTCTTGTCCATTTTTTATTTGAATTAAAGTAGGGATGCTTTGGACCCCGAACATACTTGCTAGTTCAGGAGCTATGTCCAAATCTACATAGTAAAAATCAACACTACTTTCTTGTTCTGCAACCATAGAGACCACCGGCCTCATAAAACGACAGCTTGGTCACCAATTTGCCCCGAATTCAAGTACGATTGGTTTTGTTGTTTGTTTAATGATTTCATCATATTCTGAGCCAGTTAGACTTTTAGCCACTTTGTAACCACTCCTATTCTTTTTTTGTATCCTTTTAATGATTTCATTCCTATAAGCAAAATAGTTTCCATCATCTTGAAACTATTATATGTTAAAAGTAAATCTATGATAAAACAAAATACTTCCAAAAGACTTTTTTTCATAAGAAGTGGAATAATAGTAAAAGTTTGATGAATGAAGGAGATGTACTACTCATGAAGTGCAAAATCAATCGAAATGCAGCCAAAGTACTTAATAAAATGTTAAGTAGCCAAGAAGCTGAAGGGAAGATGATTCGGGTATTTGTTACTCATCATCATGGTGATCACGCTCATTATGACTTAAAATTAGATTTGCCAACTGAACACGATGAAATCGTCAAGACAGATAAAGATATCAATATTCTACTAGATAAACGAGAAGAAGATTTATTAGATGGTGTTTGGATCCAGTTCTTTTTCGTTCCACAAGAGGAATTCGTAATAACAAACCCGGCAAAAGGAAGTCATAGGCATTAAGAAATAACAGTATACTTTTTCAAACTATGTATCGAAAATGTGCGTACTTGTTCATGACGTCGATTTAACTAATAATAGACAATAGAATAATTTTTTTATTAAGAGAGGGGATATTATGCAATTTAGAGTCTCGGCAGTACAATATCATCTTCATACGATTCAATCTTTTGAAGATTTTGCTCATCAAGTGGAGCATTATATAAAAGTAGCGCAAGAATTTAACTCGGATTTTATCATTTTTCCTGAGTTCTTTACCACACAATTAATGTCTATTGGAAACGAAAAGGGAGAACCATTAACGATTCAGGAATTGCCTAACTTCACGGAACAATATCGAAATCTTTTCATTCAATTAGCCAAGGAGACTGGTATGCATATCATCGGAGGTACTCATGTTATTCGAAAAGGTGACAAGATTTATAATGTAGCTCATCTTTTTTACCCAGATGGTAGAGTTGCAGAACAAGCGAAGCTTCATATTACCCCTACCGAAGTGGATGAATGGAATATGTCTGCTGGTGACGGTTTAGAAGTGTTCGAGACAGACAAGGGAACGATTGCGATGTTAACATGCTACGATATTGAATTCCCTGAAATTGTTCGAATGGCGAAAGCAAAAGGCGCCGATGTTATTTTCTGCCCATCTTGCACAGATGATCGCCATGGTTTCCACCGTGTTCGCTACACAAGTCATGCTCGTGCGATTGAAAATCAAGTGTATGTGGTGACAACAGGTACAGTCGGTTCATTGCCAACTGTTGATTTTATGAGAGCAAACTTTGGTCAAGCGGTCGTGATTACGCCGAATGATGTCCCGTTCCCTCCAAAAGGTATCCTAGTTGAAGGAGAAATCAACCAGGATATGATTGTAACAGCCGATCTGAATTTAGAGCTTTTATATAAAGTGCGTGAAAGCGGTTCTGTTACCACATGGCGTGATCGTAGATCAGACCTTTACCCTGACTGGGAAAAAGAAGTGAAATAAGGGGGAGATTTTTTACCTGTGTATCGAAAAGAATTTTTCGTATTCGAACAAGAGAAACCTGTTCCAGCTGTTATTCGTAACTATGATGAAAAAGATTTTCCGGGCTTAATCCAAATTCAACAGGAAAGCTTTCCACCTCCGTTTCCATCTGATCTATGGTGGAATCATGAGCAATTGAAAAACCATGTGACATTGTTTCCAGAAGGTGCCTTATGTATTGAAGTGAATGGTGAAATAGCTGGTTCCATGACCGGTTTACTCGTGGACTTTGATCCTGCGCATCCAGACCATACATGGGAAGAGGTTACCGATAACGGTTATATTAGGAACCATAATCCAAAAGGTAATACGTTATATGTTGTTGATATAAGCGTCAGACCAGTCTTTCGTAAGCTTGGACTCGGAAAATGGTTAATGGCATCTATGTATGATGTGGTAGTTCATTTAGGATTAGAGCGTTTATTAGGCGGTGGTAGAATGCCTGGGTATCATCTGATATCCCACGAACTAACTCCGGAACAATATTTGGAAGCTGTCATAAAGGGAGACTTAAAAGACACAGTCATTACCTTCCTGCTTCGTTGTGGACGAACACCGGTCAAAGTAGTTTCCAATTATTTAGAAGATAAAGAATCATGTAATTATGGAACATTGATGGAGTGGCGGAATCCATTTAAAAAATAGAGAGGGGAAATTTAAAATGGAATATACAAGAATTACACATATTGATGACCCATTATTTAAGCAAATGCACCGATTAATGCAAGATGTATTTCCTCCAGAGGAAGTATTGGAGTTTAGTCTTTGGAAAGAACCATTAGAAGACCCAGGGATTCGTGTTTTTGTCGCGGTCTATGAAGGAAAAGTAGTTGGTGCAACAGAATACCGTTATTATGAAGACTATAATGTGGCGATGACTGATTTTACGATCATAGGGCAAGCAGGTCTAGGTATTGGACCTTTTTTAGCCGGAAAAAGAGCAGAGGATTTACAAGCTCTTGCGGAAGCCAATGGCAAAAAGTTATTTGGAATGTTTGCAGAGATTTATGACCCGTACCGTGTGGAACATTATGAGTTTGGTGGAGTCAAGCCAATGGATCCGTATGTTCGCCGTGAAGTATTATCTCATCTAGGATATAAACGCCTAGATTTCCCATACGTTCATCCATCCTGGAACAATGATGGTGAGGCAGTGGAGGGACTAGACCTTTCTTTCCTACCAATGGAAGCTGGTATTACGGAATTAGATTCAGAGCTTATTGTGAAGTTTTTAAGAAGATATTACACGGTTTTACCAAACAAACCACAAGCTTGGTTAGATATGATTGAAAGCTTAGAGTCAAAAGATAAAGTAGCAATAAAACCGTTTTAAATAATGAAACTCCTCGTCCTTTTTAAGCGAGGAGTTTTTTGCTGCGCTCTGATGACTGAGAAATAATAAAAATGAAACTGATTTTACTATCAAACGTACTAATATAGAGGAGTATCAAATTAATAATAGAATAAATGAATAGGCTATCATTCATGGGGGATTACTGTTATGAAATCCGAAAGAAAATTATATCGCATGTGGAAGGTGCTGTCGTTTGCGCTTTTCTTAGTCATTCAAGTTTATTGGTATAAATTTAGCAAAAAATCAGAGTCTGAATGGGATAAGTTGTGGGAAAAACAAGGTCAACGATTTCGAAAGATGCTATTTGAATTAGAGGGTTTGCTAATCAAAGTTGGACAAATGCTGAGTATCCGTGCAGACTTATTGCCGAACAGTTTTATCAATCAAATTCAAGACCTAGTAGATCAAGTCCCGCCTTCACCATGGGAAGAAATCGAGAAAGTGCTAGAAAGAGAATGGGATGGGCCGATTGAGAAAAGACTTCTTTCGATTGAACCTAAAGCCATCGCTTCAGCATCTATAGGAGAAGTGTATAAAGGAAAACTGTTAGATGGTACACAAGTTGCGGTAAAAGTGCAGCGTCCAACAATTCAATCTATTGTTCAGACAGATTTTCGTACATTGTTCGTTATCATCTGGTTTGCACACCATTTTGCACCAGTTCCAAAAGGGTTTATCAGTTTCAAAATGCTCTATCAGGAATTAAAACAAGTGATTGAAAGAGAGCTAGATTTTAAGAAGGAAATGGAAACGGGTGAGCATTTTCAACGACGTTTTAAAGCTTTTTCTCGTTTGAAAATTCCACAGCTATATCCAGAATATAGTACATCTCAGGTGTTGGTCATGGAATGGGTCGATGGGGTAAGAATTACAGACGTTGATTTTTTAGAACGAGCTAAGATTGACCGTGAAGATTTAGCGCAAAGGCTATTTCGTGTTTTTCTTCCTCAATGGTTAGAGGCAGGAATATTTCATGCCGACCCTCATTCTGGAAACGTACTTGTCCAATTGGATGGAACGATGGTTCTTTTAGACTTTGGTATGGTTGGAGAAATCTCGAAAACCGATGCCCAAAATTTTCAAAGCTTATTAGAGGCCATTTTATTAAAAAATTATTCAAAGGCCGCAGAGGTATTAAGGGATCTTGGATTTTTATTACCTGAAGCTAATCTTAAACCAATTGAAAAACTACTTGGAGAAGCATTAAATTTTGATTTGGCACAATTCAAAGAAATGGACCTTTTTGCCGTTAAGAAGGAAATGAATGATATCGTTAAATCTTTGCCAATTCAAGTACCAACACGATTTATCTTTTTAGGACGTTCCTTCGTCACGATTGAAGGAATGCTTCATACTATTAATCCAGACAAAGAAATTCTAGAAGTAATGAAACCGGCATTTATGGACTGGCTAAACCACAGTGAAACGAATAAATGGAAGTTGTTTTTGAAATGGATGAACTCCCAACCTATTTTTCAAATTTTTCATTCTGTGACAGACTTGATAAAAAAGCCACAACAATTGCTAGAACAACAGGATGTCCACCAACAACGAGAATTCTATTTTTCCATATTCGAAAATCAGAAAAAGCAAATCTTTTATTTAGGAATAGTAGGGATATTGGGTTGCTTTGCAGGAATCTACTTGGAAAATGATATCCTATGGAAAGGTTTTGGCGGACTAACGGGTATTTCTTTGTTGGGATATGTATTCTGTAGTTGGAAACAAAGAAAGTGGATGAGATCTTTGTAAGTTAAGTTTGGGGCATAGCTTGTAAATTTACGGGCTATTTCTTTTTGTAAGGCACTTGTCTTAAAGGATTAATCTCTGAGAAAACAGTCTTTTGTAAAAAAAAGTTTTCAAACTATTAGAATAAATGTAAGTGACAATAAAGTGGATTCATTTTAATATGAATATAATGAAAGGAGCGGATAGATGTATGCTGGTAAAAGTTTTTGCCAACCTTCGAGTCATTTGCGGCGGGGTTACGGTCAATGTGGAGCCTGAAGGAGACCGGGTAATGGACGTACTTGATAAAATGATAGAGATGTATCCTGACCTTCAGGAAGAAATATATACTGATGAGAAGAAATTGAAACCATTTGTGCATTTATATGTGAATGGTAGAAACATCGTACACGCCCAAGACTTAGAGACAAGGGTCAAGGAAGCCGATCAATTAGCATTATTCCCACCTGTTGCAGGCGGTTGATAGAGTCTTTAATCCTTTAATAGGTGGGTGGTTTAATTGATAAGTCGTGACCTTGAATTTCGTGGTATTAAATGTGCCCACCTAGGAATGTATTTTGAAGAACTAGGTGGATC
>DASQIV010000167.1:0-4637 GCA_035631415.1 Pseudoneobacillus sp.
ACTCTTCATTCTGTTAATCATCGTTGGTGCTGGTGGATACGGAAGATACTAATTGTAAAATAAAAAGTAAGTGACTGGCTCGAAGGTTTAATATCTTTTAGCCAGTTTTTATATTTAGGATGCATACGGGCAGTCAATTACATAAAAAAGAGGGTGTCTAATAGCACCCTCTTTCTCCATATATTAACGTACACCCTTCATATAGGTTTGAATCTTTGGAGCTAGAACCAATAAAACAATACCTAATACGATAGATGCTCCACCGATGATACCGAAGTATGCTGTTTCAGTTTCAGGAGTGTAGAATTTAACTACTTGCGCGTTAAGTGCTTGTGCTGCAGCACTTGATAAGAACCATAAGCTCATTGTTTGTGCTGAGAATGCAGCTGGCGCTAATTTCGTAGTTGCTGATAATCCAACAGGGGATAATAACAATTCACCAAATACGCAAATTAAATAACTAAGAACAAGCCATAATGGGTTTACTAATGAATCTGTTCCACCAAGGTAACCTGGTAGTAAAATCACTAGGAATGAAACCCCTGAGAAAAGTAAAGATAAAGAGAATTTTTGTGGAATCGTCGGCTGACGCTTTCCTAGTTTTACCCACACCCATGCAAAGATTGGTGCGAAGATGATAATAAATAACGGGTTTAATGATTGGAACCAAGCTGGTGAAATATGAAGGCCAGCAAAGTCTAATTGTGTACGCTTGTCCGCATAGCTTGCAAGAATAGTGGACCCTTGCTCTTGAATTGCCCAGAACATAACAGAGGCAATAAATAACGGAATATAAGCGATAATACGTGAACGTTCAACTTCAGTCGTTTTAGGACTGCGATACATTACGAAGAAATACATCGTTGGAATCAAGATACCTAGAACGGTAACAATATTGATAAAGCTTGTGAATGTTAGTAATCCTGCTGGGATTAATACCGCACATATAATAGCTAAAACAACAATTCCTAATCCAATCCAGGTAAAGGTCTTTTTCTTATCAGCTGGTGACAATGGGTTTGAAATGGATGTACCTGCAAGACCTAAGTTCTTTTTCTTTGTTAAAACAAATATGACAAGACCTAAGAACATACCGACTGCCGCAATCGCAAAACCAAAATGGAAATTGTATTTGTCAGATACGGCACCTACAATTAATGGAGATAGGAATGCTCCAGCGTTGATTCCCATATAGAAAATCGTGAAACCTGCATCACGACGATTATCTTGTTCACTGTACATTTCACCAACAACGGTCGAAACGTTAGGCTTCAATAACCCTGTTCCCAGAACGATTAGTACCATAGAGATAAAGAACATGGAAACGCTACCAGGAATTGCTAAAGCAATATGTCCAAGCATTATCAATATTCCACCATAAAAAACGGCTTTTGACGTACCGAATATACGGTCAGCTAACCATCCACCAATAATTCCGGACATATAAACGAGTGATCCATAGATGGACATGATGGAAAGTGCAAGGGTTTCATCGATACCCAATCCGCCTTTAGATATGGAGTAATACATGTAATAGACGAGGATGGCTCTCATTCCATAGTAAGAGAAACGCTCCCAAAACTCTGTGAAGAAAAGTGTAAATAATCCCTTTGGATGTCCAAAAAATCCTTTTTGAGGGACACTTTCAACAATTTTCTGTTTATTTAAGTCAGTCATCAGACAACCTCCTTTTATTCTTCTACTATAATAATAACAAAGTCGAATATTGTCAAAATATTTTTATGAAATAGTATTTGGTGATGTGGTAATAGTATTGACACTTTTGATGTGTAGTAGTCGCTATTATTAGTTGAAGAATAAGGGGTTTGTCCGAATTTAAATGTGCTAACCAGAAAAATATTTTTGGAATAATTTATACAAAATTATTGTAGAAATTAGTTAGAGTGGTAAATAAATGCTTGTAGAGACTATTTTTTTGTTGGAAAGTTGTGAAAAATAAAACTATTCTATTATAATGTTCTTTTTAATGAATAATATTCAGGACCATCACCCTAGTTAAAAGGTAAGGATATTTTTAGTATGGGAGATTAAGAGACCTTCTATTATAGATAAGTGAAGAGCAATGATGAACCTTCGACTTTTTGGCAAGAAAAAAGAATAGTCCATTCAACTATTCTCCGGGTTTATCTGTTCAACTGGTTCCCCACAAGCGCATTTTTTATCAGTACGTGGAAGCGAACATCCGCTTAAGAGAAGAACGATTGCAACCATTGAGATAAAGAACTTCATTTGATCGCCTCTTTTTATAAAATTAGACGAAAAACATTCAATTTGGTTTCAACTAAAAGAGAAGCTAGATAAAACAAAAGCAGAACCCCAAACGAAATCCTGCTTTTTTTAAGTTTCAGAGCGAAATGTCTTTCCTAATTCAGCTCCTAACCCAAAATAATGACGGAAGTTATAAATAAGTGGGCTCCATTTTTGTGGATTTATATGATTTTCTCCAATCAATATCTCTTCTTGAGCATGTACGAGTATAGATTGTGTCTCAACAACCGCAAAAAATGGGGAGTAGTCTGGGATGCGAACATTCATAACACGAGCTTCGATTTGGATCGGGCATTCCGCAACCCTACTAGGTGCCACTTCCAATGAATCAATAGGCGTTAATTGGCTTTCTGAAAATTTATCCTTTTTAAACGTAAATCCAAGCTGTTGTTTATATTCGGGAACCTCTTCTATACCGGTAAATGGAGCCAATCTCTCGACGTTATGCCATAGTGATGGGTCTGGAAGATTGATGACGCATTCCGGATGTCGCTGCAAATTTTCCAAGGCTTTTCCGCCAAGACCAACTCCTAAAACAATCACGTTTCCTAAGCTCCAGGAAGAAGAAATCGGGCTTATATTGGTTGAGCCGTCTTCGTTCAGTGTGGTAAGTAGGATAACGGGTGTTCCGTAGTACAATATTTTCGGTTGAATCACTTTTGTCATTGTATTATCTCCTTTTTTGTAACTCACTACCTTTATTGTAAAATCTAAACATTTCAACTATCATCGAAGTATGGATTACAAATGAAGGAGGAGTGAATATGAGCATCGCTCAACAGGTAGCCAATACAGCTTTATTAATCAGTTACCCATCACGTGCCGCTATTCTAACGGTGCTGTTAGATGGTAGATTTCATACGGCCAGTGAGCTTTCTATGTTAATTGGGGTTAAGCCACAAACGACAAGCTATCATTTGAGCAAGTTAATCGAGCAGAATATGATTGTCGTGGAAAGCCAGGGGCGACATCGTTATTTTGGCATCCAGAATCAAGAGATTGCCAAAACGGTAGAGGCATTATTGGTTCTTTCTCCTCCGGCAAAAATAAAATCGCTAAGGCAATCGAGGGAAGATGCAGCGATACGGTATGCGAGAACCTGTTATGACCATATAGCCGGTTATGTAGGTGTTCAAATCGCCGATACCTTCATCCAAAAAGGGTATTTAAATCTCGATTTTTCACTTACAGCTGAAGGGGAACAATTTTTAGAAGAATTTCAGGTGAATATTAAAGATATGAAGAAGAAAAGGCGGTCTTTTTGCCATAAATGTTTAGACTGGAGCGAGCGACGTCATCATATTGCAGGTGCACTGGGCCTTGCCATCCTTGAAAGGTTCCTTGATTTAGGCTGGGTAGTTCGCCAACCTAAAACCCGAGCATTATCGGTTACAGCAAAAGGGAAAGACGCCATACGTGAATGGTTATCCATTGATGTGTAAAAGATAACTGCCTATCGATTGTAAAAGAAACCAGGTGCACACCATACGATGTGCACCTATCATATATCTCCCTATTCACTCAACTTATCCCGATCGCTTGCTTGAGGCGGCTTCTCCATCCAACCATTTTCAATCATTAAATCTGCGCCATCTTTTGCAAATAATAATAGTTCGGATGCCAGCCGCGAATAGGAGATTGTTTCGTCCATTCGCAAACTGGTAGATAAAGAAGCTCCATAATCAGCGATGCCGATGGCTGTTACGGCTCCGATATGAAACATCATTAATTTATCTGAAAAAGGGGCTATTGTTGAATCGGTAACCGTGTCATTCCAAGTAATCGGTCCTCTTAAGTTACTATCATCCAAAAAAGAATGTAGTATATTAAGGTGTTTCGTAGCGATATCTCTACCTTGTACCATATATTGACGAACTTTCTTTGACTTTGCGACCTGACTAAAGCCAATGGTCAAAGCTTTTCTTAATGAATTGGCTTGCATATTTCCATATAAGTGGGTCACTTCCACCGCCAATAACGGTCGTTGCTTTCCAAATACCTTTCCTAAGAAATCTTTATCGTCAACATATTCGACATGTTTTGGTTTTTCTATGAAAGGTGCTCGTATATATAAACCTTTTTTTAATAAAAGGTTTGTTACAAGGTTGTCTAACTGTATCGCTTCTTGACAGCTTTCCTCATAAAATTTTCTGATATCATCCCGTACAGCCAGAGTAAGACCTAATCCGTGGGCAGCTAAACCGGTTCTACTCATCTGCTTGATATAGTCCAAATAAAACGTATCAGCAAATAAGGCGGGGGCGTCCATGTTTACATCATCAGAGCTAAATCCTTGTGGAATAACATTATTTTCTTTTTCAAAAATAATCCTAATCACATGTATATGC
>DASQIV010000168.1:0-6170 GCA_035631415.1 Pseudoneobacillus sp.
GACCAATACAATGAAGAAGTTGAACTAGGTTTAATTATTGCCTATTTGGAATCAGGTAACCTATCCAAAGCAAAGAAATTAGCAAATGAATGTCTTCAAAAAGGAGTCGGAGATTATTTTCAATTAATTGATTTATATATCATGATATTACTCCAATTAAATGAATACCAAGAAATTGTTGTCACCTTGGAAGCGTTACTTGAGGAAAAAGAAATTCCGATTGAAAAGCAAGAAAATTTCACGAAGATATTGGAATTCAGTAAAAGAAAGCTAGAGTCTGATCAAAATAAATTGGTCAATGAGTCTATCGAAAGTGATATTCATGTAGATGCATCATTCGACTTATTTCAATATCATAGCTTGAATGAACAATTTTTAGCAGTTGCGCAGCTCTCTGAAAGAAATGTAAGAGCCTACCTTCCAGGGATAAAGGATTATTTAAATGCATCTGACGGACATCCATTTATCAAAACAATGCTTTTACAATTATTGAAAGAACAAGAAGTAAATGAAGAGATAATAGTAGAAAAATTTCAACAAACTTCTGTCTTTAATCCGATAAATCTTGCAGACTTAGAAGCAATATCAGAGGAAAATGAAATTGATAACATCTTAAAACGAGAGTTAGAACATGATAATCCTACGCTCTTTGAGAGTATCAAATCGATAGTAAGCCGTCATTCCTTTCTTATATTCCCTATGGAACGTAAGGAAAGTGAACCAAAGGTATGGGCAGCTGCCTACCATTTTATGGCATTGGAGTACTTTGGAATACATGCCTCAATAGATGAAATGATAGAAAAATACGAGATAGATGAAAGAAAAATAACAGAGGCAATTGCTTTTATAAGAGAATTAGAAGAAATTTCTTCTCCTATTCTATAGGGTTGAGTGTTGAAAGAAAGGAAACGTATGTTATAATGTAGTGGTTGTAATGTGTGAAATAACATATTTTACATGCGGATGGATATGAACTTGTAAGGCAAGAAGTATTCAACCAATTATACTTAATGTAACGATAAATAGATTTTGGAGGGAATTTTAATGTCTGCAAAGTGGGAAAAGTTAGAAGGAAACCGCGGTGTCCTTACTGTAGAAGTTGAAGCGGCAGAAGTAACTAAAGGTTTGGACGCAGCGTTCCAAAAGGTTGTAAAAAAAGTAAACGTACCAGGTTTCCGTAAAGGTAAAATGCCTCGTGGGCTTTTTGAACAACGTTTTGGTGTAGAATCTCTTTACCAAGATGCATTAGACATTCTTCTACCTGAAGCATATGCTAATGCTATCGTTGAAACAGGAATCGAGCCAGTTGATCGTCCTGAAATCGATATCGAAAAAATGGAAAAAGGTCAAAACCTAGTTTTCAAAGCAACTGTAACAGTTAAGCCTGAAATTAAGCTTGGCGAATATAAAGGATTAGAAGTTGAAGCATTTGATACAACTGTAACGGATGAAGATGTTGAAAAAGAAATCAAATCTCTTCAAGAACGTCAAGCTGAGCTTGTTGTTAAAGAAGAGGGTACAGCTGTAAATGGTGACACTGTTGTTATCGACTTTGAAGGCTTCGTTGATGGTGTAGCATTCGAAGGTGGAAAAGCTGAAAACTATTCATTAGAACTTGGTACAGGTTCATTCATCCCTGGTTTTGAAGAGCAATTAGTAGGAACAGCTACTGGTGAATCTAAAGATGTTGAAGTTTCTTTCCCAGAAGAGTATCATGCAGCTGAACTTGCTGGTAAACCAGCTGTTTTCAAAGTAACAGTTCATGAAATTAAAACAAAAGAACTTCCGGCTTTAGATGATGAATTTGCTAAAGACGTGGATGAAGAAGTAGAAAGCCTAGACGCTTTAAAAGAAAAAATTAAAAATCGTCTAGTTGAAGATAAGAATCATCAAGCAGAACATCATGTACGTGATGCTGTTGTTGAAGCTGCTGCAAAGAATTCTGAAGTTGATATTCCAGATGCAATGGTTGAAACAGAAGTTGACCGTATGATGAATGAATTCGAACAACGCTTACAAATGCAAGGAATGAACCTTGAATTGTACTTCCAATTCTCTGGTCAAGACGAAAGTGCACTTCGTGAGCAAATGAAAGAAGAAGCTTTAAATCGTGTTCGTGTAAACCTTACTCTTGAAGCGATTGCTAAAGCTGAAAACATTGAAGCAACTGACGAAGACGTACAAAACGAGCTTCAAAAAATGGCTGAAATGTACAATATGACAGTTGAAAACATCCAAAAAGCTTTAGGAAGCTTAGAAGGCTTAAAAGCTGATCTACAATTGAAAAAAGCTGTTGATTTCCTTGTTGAAAACAAGAAATAATATATAAAGCGTAAACGCCTTGCTCTGCCCCGACAAGCAAATGTTCTCTAACCAAGGAAAAATGGAATTATATTTTTCCCACAAGAAGTCGGTTTTTGACTTCTCGGGTTAGAGGTTATTTGACCAAGGAGGAAATGGTCTTTTTCCTCCCTCGAGGGGCTAGGCAGGAAGAAATGAAGTACTTTCTTCCCCGATGGAGCTGGACTATTAAGAATAATAAACAAGGCACGATCTCCATCGTGCCTTGTTTTTACAATTAAAATAATTTTTAGAATACATACATATCAACGAATTCTTTTACATACGATTTAATTCAGTGAAATTTGGTTAAGCTTAGTTCGTAAGATATTTTTTACTGCGGATTATTTAAGGAAAATTTTATCGATACATATTACAAATCTTGGCTTGTTTTAAAACTCAATATATTGTCATAACCTAAGTGTTATTATTTCCTGTCTGAACATAAAATGTGTTACAATGCAATACATAACGTTAAGAAGATTTTAAAAAATAAAAAATAAATAAAACTTTTCTTGAAATCCGCAGCTTTAAATCCGGTTATAAGTTCTTCAAGGGGTGAAAAATATTGTTTAAATTTAATGATGAAAAAGGGCAATTAAAGTGCTCATTTTGTGGGAAGACCCAAGATCAAGTCCGCAAATTAGTTGCCGGACCAGGTGTATATATATGTGATGAATGTATTGAATTATGCACAGAAATAGTAGAAGAGGAATTAGGAACAGAAGAAGAAGTAGAGTTTAAAGATGTTCCAAAACCAAAAGAAATTCGTGAAATCTTAGATGAATATGTAATCGGACAAGATCAAGCGAAAAAGTCATTAGCGGTTGCTGTTTATAACCACTACAAACGTATCAATTCAAATAGTAAGATTGATGATGTGGAGTTATCAAAAAGTAATATTGCTATGATTGGACCTACGGGAAGTGGTAAAACCCTTCTTGCTCAAACGTTAGCAAGAATCTTAAATGTTCCTTTTGCGATTGCTGATGCAACTTCTTTAACAGAAGCTGGTTATGTTGGTGAGGATGTAGAGAATATCTTATTAAAGCTAATCCAAGCAGCAGATTATGATGTTGAAAAAGCTGAAAAGGGTATTATTTATATCGATGAAATCGATAAGATTGCGCGTAAATCAGAAAATCCTTCTATTACACGTGATGTTTCTGGTGAAGGTGTACAGCAAGCATTACTTAAAATCTTAGAAGGAACGGTTGCAAGTGTTCCTCCACAAGGTGGACGTAAACATCCACATCAGGAATTTATCCAAATTGACACGACAAATATCTTATTTATTTGTGGTGGTGCCTTTGACGGAATTGAGCCAATCATTAAACGCCGTTTAGGTCAAAAGGTTATTGGATTCGGTGGAGATAACAAACAAGCAGATATCAGCCAAAAAGAGCTATTATCGAAAGTGTTACCTGAGGATTTATTAAGATTTGGTTTAATTCCTGAATTTATTGGGCGTTTACCAGTAATTGCAAGTTTAGAGCAATTAGATGAAGATGCTTTAATTGAAATCTTAACAAAACCAAAGAATGCTCTAGTAAAGCAATATCAAAAAATGCTTGAATTAGATGATGTTGAACTAAAGTTTGAAGAAGATGCACTTAAGGAAATTGCTAAAAAAGCAATTGAGCGTAAAACAGGTGCTCGTGGACTTCGTTCAATTATCGAAGGCATTATGCTGGATGTTATGTTTGATTTACCTTCACGTGATGATATTACGGAATGTATCATTACAAAAGAAACGGTGTTAAATAATAGCATTCCGAAACTTATCCTAAATGATGGTACCGTACTTGAAGAAAAAACTTCAGCTTAATGAATAAAGATAGACCAGCCTCCTCGTTTGGAAGGCTGGTCTTTTTGTTAATTTAGAAAAATTTTTGAGTAAGATCCTCTTTAATAGAATCTTTCTCCATTTTTTTGTTTATTCCAACTGACGCTCGGAGATAATATCAATATCGAAATCGCAAATGCAGGAGGAATAGTTATGAGTTGGACGGGTATTGCCTTAATTATACAACTGTTTTTTGGGATCATAATTGGACTGTATTTCTGGAATTTACTTAGAAGTCAGCGAACACAAAAGATTTCAATAGACAAAGAATCT
The DNA here is from genome assembly GCA_035631415.1 of Pseudoneobacillus sp. GTDB lineage: Bacteria > Bacillota > Bacilli > Bacillales > Cytobacillaceae > Pseudoneobacillus. The sequence goes on from DASQIV010000168.1 coordinate 4,460, forward strand.
CGAAAAGAGATGGATCAACTTCGTAAAATGAGATCGATTTCCTTAACAGAACCATTATCAGAGAAGGTTCGTCCTACGAGTTTCAAAGATATCGTTGGGCAGGAAGATGGAATCAAAGCTCTTAAAGCTGCACTTTGTGGACCTAATCCACAGCACGTGATTATTTACGGACCCCCAGGTGTAGGAAAAACAGCTGCAGCTCGCCTAGTTTTAGAAGAAGCAAAGAAAAATACAAAATCGCCCTTTAAGCATTCTTCGGTTTTTATCGAATTAGATGCGACAACAGCACGATTTGATGAAAGAGGGATAGCAGACCCATTAATAGGATCTGTTCATGATCCTATTTATCAAGGAGCTGGTGCCATGGGACAAGCAGGAATTCCTCAACCTAAACAAGGGGCGGTTACCAATGCCCATGGTGGAGTCCTTTTTATTGATGAAATTGGTGAGCTTCATCCTATTCAGATGAATAAACTCCTTAAGGTGTTGGAAGATCGGAAAGTATTCTTAGAAAGTGCATACTATCATGAAGAAAATACGCAAATCCCTAATCATATACACGATATTTTTAAAAATGGTCTTCCTGCTGATTTTCGTTTAATTGGTGCAACGACAAGAACACCAAGTGAAATCCCACCTGCGATTCGATCTCGCTGTATGGAGGTATTCTTTAGAGAATTAAATCAGGAAGAAATTGCTGCCATAGCACAAAAAGCAGCAGATAAAGTGAAGATGGAAATAAATGAAACTGGGCTTGAAATTTTATCTACATATGCTAGAAATGGCCGTGAAGCGGTTAATATTATTCAAACTGCAGCGGGTATTGCGATTACAGAAGATCGCTCAAATATAAAAGACGAAGATCTTGAGTGGGTTATTCATTCTAGCCAACTGACGCCTCGAATGGAGAAAAAGATCAATCTGATTTCTTCAATTGGACTAGTAAATGGTTTAGCTGTTTATGGACCCAATACAGGTGCTTTACTTGAAATAGAAGTTACCGTTATCCCAGCGAAAGATAAAGGATCTATCAATATTACAGGTATAGTTGAAGAAGAAAGCATCGGCGATCGTGGGAAATCTATTCGTCGAAAAAGTATGGCAAAGGGATCAATTGAAAATGTTATTACAGTTTTACGATCAATGGGTGTTCCAGCAGACGACTTTGATATTCATGTTAATTTTCCAGGTGGGGTACCGATTGACGGACCTTCAGCTGGAATTGCAATGGCAACCGGTATCTACTCTGCTATTTACAAAATTCCTGTTGACCACACCGTTGCTATGACGGGGGAAATCGGCATTCATGGTCATGTTAAACCAATAGGGGGAGTGTTTCCGAAGGTGTTAGCTGCGAAAAAAGCAGGAGCAAAAACGGTGATTATTCCTTTAGAAAACATGCAATCCATCTTAAATGAAATTAAAGGAATTAAAATTGTCACGGTGAATCATCTTGAGGAAGTGTTTGACGTTGCTTTAAACAAAAACTTTATATCAGAACTAGCACCAACATCTATAGAATCAATCCCTGCTTCATTTGATATTTCTAAAAAAGAATCCATTTAAATAACCAACTTCGGTTTGACATTCTCAGACCGGGGTTTTTATTTTTCTATTATAGTGACTTCAAGTAATAAAAAGTGCTGAAACTATTGATACTAATAAAGCGGATTTAGGTGACTGTTTCTTCATCTTGTCACTGTATAAATAT
>DASQIV010000169.1:0-10237 GCA_035631415.1 Pseudoneobacillus sp.
AAAAGAGATATCTTTCAATCCATTGGCCTTCAACTCATAAATGGACAGATGATTGAGGGATTTCATGAGCGTCTATTGAATATGCAACTCACGCCAAAAATTCCGGACTATTCCTACACCCTTTCACCACTGGTTATGCCAAAAAGTGGAGTTTCACGGATAGAAAATTATTTTAAACAGCAAATAGAAAAAGAGGACCATACTTGGGCGAGCGAAGCTGTCAAAAGATGGGAAAAGGATTTAAAATTACTTGATCATTTTTATGAAGAGGAAGAAGAGAAAAGCGAAAGCTATGTGATTGAGAAACAAGCCTTACAGGAGCAATATGAACCAAAGGTTAGGATATCGATTATAAATGGTGGATTATTTTATTTAACCGAAAAAGCTATCTGAAAAACAAAATGTGGAAGCGCCTCGAACAAGGAAAAAAAAGTTCATTTTTTCCCAGCCCCGACAAGCAAATGTTCTCAAACCTAGGAAAAATGGAATTGTATTTTTCCCTCATGAAGTCCGTTTTTGACTTCATGGGTTTGAGGTTATTTGACCAAGGAAGAAGTGGTTTTTCTTCTTCCCTAGAGGGGCTAGGCGCTGTAGCTGGACTACGAAAATAAGGAGCAGTTCCATTTGACTGCTCCCCTACCGCTTCTTTTTTCTCATATTATAATAAAAAATGTAAGGAAGAATCCCAAACCATTTGAATAGAAAGGGTTCCTTCGCTTCTTTTCTTGCTAACTTCACTTTTTTTCGATCTTCTTTTGGTTGATCAATATATTTTACAACTGTTTGTGTAAGATATTTAACATAATCATTCGTTTTCATGGACATTCACCTTCCCTATTAAAAGTATGTCCAATTATTCAATTTTCAACCTTTGCTCTATTTCTTGTACAATTACATTAATTGATTTTCCCGTAGTATCGATTTTTATATTGGTTGCCTCTAGATACAATGGTAATCTTTCTTTTATCATATTGGTTATACTCGCCTTTTTATTTTCAAGTAATAGCGGACGTGTTTGATCACCTTCAAGACGTTGCAAAGTTTCCTCAGGAGATGCATATAAAAAAACAACCTCGCCATTTTCTTTCATCCATTTTCGATTTTCCTCACGTAAAATAATTCCCCCACCTGTGGTTATGATAGAATTAACCACTGGTAATCGTCTCACCATCTCTGCTTCGAGTATTCGAAAATGTGATTCTCCCTCCACTTTAAAAATTTCGGAAATGGTTTTTCCAGTAAACTTCGTAATTTCTTCATCTGTATCAATCACAGGTAGCTGTAAGCGCTTAGCCAAGGCTCGGCCAACGGTTGTTTTTCCTGAACCCATAAATCCTATCAAATAAATTGCTTTCATTAGGTCACCTAGTTTTTTTCTATCCATTTTATCATTTTCTTTTGATTTTTGTCATAAATAGAAATGCCAGCAGCTTCTTCTAACGTATTTAACTTTACCGTAAAAGTCACTCTTAATAACAAACTAGAATAAGATTCTACCTTATAAAGGACAATCCCCTTTTTAAAAGCAAATTGACCTGTACCAATTGAGATATTGTTACTTACTAGTCCTTCTTCTATTTTCTTTACTGCTGAATGCATATAATATTCTTGTCTTAGTATAACCTTAGATGCTTGATGTAACTGTTTTTCTGAAAGATATAATTGCATTTGATAGGTAAAGAAAAAAGAAAATAACATGATTACCATTAAGACAACTGGGTATGTTAAGCCTTTTTGATTATTTTTCATCTTAACTACCTAATTGGATGAAAGTTTGAACTGCGAATGAATAATGATTACTCCAGATATCCTCTACTTTAATAAGTACACCATTTTTAATCTTATCGAATTGAACATGATTTACATTTTGCAAAAGCACTTCGTTTCCTGTACCATTCACTTTTCTTCTTAACTTATTTTCGTATTGCTCATATAAGATTGATTCTGAATCCTTTGTTAAAACTAATCTATTTGTCATCGGTTCTATTTTTTCGCTCATACGTATTTCTTTTTTTACCTGTGTTGAAAATATCTCCCACTCCATAGCTTGTAAGCGTGGTTTATTGTCGTCAACATTACTTATAACTTGGACTGATAGTGGAAGAAGAGCTGCCATCATACTAAATGCAGCCAGTCCTAGCAAAGCCTCTAGTAAAGTAAAACCATTACTCGATAAATTCACAAACTTGCTCTTTTTGTTTATGGTAATTTTCAAACTCAATACAAACCTCCTTTGTTCCCTCACTTGGAGTAAACTGATACTCTTTTCCGTTTCTTTCTATGGATTGAGGCAGAAGTACTTGTCCCTCCACTAACATTTCATGAAGTTTTTCGTATAAAAGTACCGTTGCTTCAAACTCATTGTCTTCATGGCTAGATTCTTTTAAAAACTCTATTCCTATTGGTAAAATGGTCAAGCTTACCAACATCCAAGCTGACAAGGATAATAATAAATCCGCCATAAAGAAGCCCTTATGCGTCCACAATATAAAAACGTCCCTTCCCTAACTGCATGGTAAATCTATAATATTTCTCTCCAATTTGAATATAGAAGGAGCCTATCTGATTGGCATTTCCATTAGGTAAAAATTTAAAAGACAATGTGAGAGATCCAGGTTTTATGTTTACGTTTGATGAATAATATCTCTCAAGAACGAACGGGGCATCATATCGATCGCGAATGTAATAGTATTTCTGTTCGGGTAGAATCGTAACGGTAATATCACGTTGATGGGAAATCGCATATTGTTGGGCTACATAGAAGTCAGATTGTAGTTGTGAAAGAAAAAGGCTTTTTTCAAAAAATAATTGATAAGGCTTCATTAAGAATAGGGTGACTGTAGAAATGATAGCAACTATTGATAAAACAATAAGAGATTCTATTAATGTAAATCCTTTGGTGTTCATCATTCTATGGAGTAGTAGTTGTAGACACTGCTATATCTGCAAGCCCAACTATACCATCAGCATTTATCGTTAATTGCTTATCCTTCCCACAAGTAGATTTAACATCCTTTTTTAAATATCCGTTATCACTTAACTCTTGAATGGTAGTTGGAAGTTTATCATTATCTACTTCATAAGCTTGAACCTGGGCTTGAACCATGCTCAAGTAAGCATCGCAGCCTTTTCTTTTTATCAAGTCATTGTGCTTTGTCACATTAGGAATTGTGATCATTAATAGTACTGAAATTATCATTAATACAATCATCATTTCAATTAACGTAAAACCTTTTTCGTTTTTCAATTAAATCCCTCCATTTTTAAATTCCATTTAGCATTCTAAACATTGGCAACATAATCGATAAATACATGGAAATAACTAGTAATCCAATCACTCCATAAAGTATTGGTTGAATCAGCTTTAGAGTGCTTTCCATTTTTTCTTCTAGTTTTCTTAGACAATTTTGGCTAAAAAATAGTAATTCTTTATCGAGTTTTCCATTTGATTGACCATGCTTTAAGACAATTGGGAGCTGCTTTTCAAATAAACTCAAACTAGTGATAATGTTTGGAAATTCATCTCCTCGTTTTAATTTTTCAGTAATTTGTTTGCCCACAGCTCTATAAAATTCATTTCGAGGTGCATTTTCAAAAAGTTGTAAAGATTCATAGACAGACAAACCACCTGCGAGCAAATACCCTAATTGTAAGGCGAAATATTGAGTTTGAATCAATCTTAATAAAGTCCCTAGTAATGGAACCTTTAATAAAATTATTCTTTGTTTAATCATTGGGAGTTTGGAAAAATATAAAATATACAGTAAAAGAAGACTCAAAAAAAGGAAGAGGAAAAAAAGCATAATATGTGGAAATATGGTTCCCGTTGTCGCGATGATTCTAGTAAATAAATTTATTTGTAAATTCATTGATTCGTATAAAATAAAATATTGGGGTAAAAGAGTGTTTTGTACAAAGAAAAAAAGTATAGCGGTCATAAAAAGTAAGAAGGTGGGATAAAAAAAGGCTTTTTTTATTTTTTGATAGTGGCTGTTTTTTTTCAAGATCATTTTGCTTCCTTCAGTGATTGCTTCTATCATGCCTCCATGTTTGTCTGCAAAGTAAATATAACCTATTAAATCTTCTTGAAATTTTAAATCAGCGAGTACGGTATATAGTGGTTGTCCAGCCTTCAATTTTTCCAAACTCAATTCTAATTCAGTTTGTCTATTTAAAGGCATTTGATAGTAAAGTGATTCAACAGCTTCAGAGAATGAATAACCTCTCTCAAGTAATTCGCCAGTCTTTTTAAGAAATTGACCTTGTTCAAGTAATGACCATTTCTTCTTATTCATCGTTATCACATACCCAGCGTTCGTATTCGTTTTCTTTTATATAGCCAAGAGCAATTCCTTTCCTAATTACGTCTTTTAAAGTCTGATATTTCACCGAGACTGGTTCACCTTTAGCTTCTCTTAGTATTCCGTTTAATTTTTTCCCTGATAGCATTTCAAAGACACTAGCTCTTTTCCATCTGCCAGTGGAATGACAGAAGGGTGAACACTCTCCTTGACAAAAGGGACACGTTAATTCAACTAATCTTTGTGCTGTTATCGCCACAATAGTTTGTTCAACCTCTAGCCAATTAACTCCAAATTCATGTAGGCGATACACTGCCCCTTTCGCATCCCGTGTATGCATAGTACTCAATACTAAATGCCCCGTTAGTGCTGCTCTTACCGCAATTTGAGCCGTTTCTGCATCTCTTATCTCCCCAACCATAATAATATCAGGGTCATGCCTTAAAATGGCTTTTAGACCAGTTGCATAGGTTATTCCTGCTTTTTCATTCACTTGGACTTGTAGGACTCCCTCATAATTTTTCTCTATAGGATCCTCTAATGTAATAATATTTCGATGAAAAAGATGCGAGGTTTCGTTTAATAAAGAATAGAGAGTGGACGTTTTCCCACTGCCAGTAGGTCCTGTAAAAATGATTAAACCGTGGGCATGCTTTAATAATGCTAAAAGTTTTCTCGTCATACTTGGAAATAGGGATATTTGATAAAAAGGAATTTGTTCTTGTTGGGGTAATAACCGAATGACGAGGCTCTCACTATAATTAGAAGGCAAAGTAGAAAGTCGCAGATTAATGGCTCTACTATTTACATAACTCACAAATGATCCACTTTGGGGACGTCTTTTTTCGCCAATATCCATATTAGCCATGAACTTAAAATGAGAGACAAGTCGATCACATTCATCCTTTGGTAAATAGAGACGCGGGATTATATTATTGTTCATGCGAAGTTGAATAAGTGTATCTGTTTGCCGAGGGATAATATGAATGTCTGATGCTTGATTGCGCACTGCATCAGAAACGATCCGATTTGCTAAATGCTCAATTGAACTTTTATTAATAATAAACACCACCTTTCTTGTTATATTGAAATAATTCGACAGAATTCAGCCTTACCCTTTTACAAAAGGCTAGGAGATGTGAACAATTTATGACAAACAAACGCTAATTTGTGAACATTTTCTAAACATATAGTGTTTATATTGTTAACCTCATTCCCAGACATCTAGAGCTATATTATAATAAAGGAAATTATGGGTCCGAGGTGAATTGAGATGGAACAAACGCTAAAAATTACAAATGTTTTGTCTGATCCAACACGTTATTATATTTATCAATACATTACAAAACGTCATCAAGAAGTAACTGTCCAAGAAGTGGCAGATAATTTTAATATTCATCCAAACGTAGCGAGATTGCACTTAACTAAACTTGAAGATGTTAATATGCTTTCTTCAGAAACCAAAAAAACTGGCAAAGGTGGAAGACCTAGCAGATTATATCGTTTATCTGATGATGTTATCCAGCTTCACTTCCCTTATCGTGACTATATGCTTTTGTCAAAGGTTGCTATTGAAACGATGATATCCCTTGGGGAAGAAGGTAAAAAAGCTCTTCATTTAACTGGTAAACGTTTTGGGTTAGAAATCATCGATCAAGAATTATCAAGAAAAGGACACAATGGTAGTGAATTAAATTTTGATCAAAAGTTAAACATATTAAAAAGCGCTGCAACTTTAGCAGGCTTTTATCCAGAATTCGAAGTGAATGGAGATCAAACAAAGATTTATTTCAAAATTTTCAACTGCCCATTTAAAGAGGTAGCATTCGATCATTCTGAATCTGTTTGTACGATGCATCATGAATTTTTAAAAGGAATGTTTGAACCATTGTTTCCTTCAGTTGAACTTTTTGAGAAAGAAAACATGACTACGGGTTGCGATACTTGTTCTTATCAAGCACTTATCGCAAAGTAGATAGAAACAGTATTTACTTTTTGAAATACTATCTTTATAATATGATAATGATGGACTTGAAGGGGAAAAGGAGGGATACATATGGATCGTATGTTCAGAGTACTAAGCTTCTGGACTGGGATTTTTACTGTCATGTTTTATTTGGGTCATATGCACACAACGTCCTTAATATTTTTAGGTCAGACAGGATTCTTCCTACTGTTAAGCTATTTAAAACTATCTGAGCGTATGTATATTTACGTTTTTGGTGCTTATCTAACGGTTTTCTTTGCAGGATTTACTTACTGGACTACCTTTATGATGATACCAGGTGCTGGGCACTAATCCCTGAAACATCAAAAAAACGGTGGATAATTCCACCGTTTTTTTATTACCTCTAAAATAAATCCTCTTTTAGAATATTGATTCCTTTTTCTTGAAATATGACATGAAAAAAGGAACTCATTCCCTCCATTATCAAACTTCGAATTGCTCGATTACGCTTGCTTTTTTCTGAAAATGGATTTGGATCATAGTGTTCCTCTAGCTCTTTTAAGATGCCTGCAGCCACTAAAAATTCATCTTGTCTTTGCTTTAACAGGAAGTGAAGTTCTAGTTCTTCACCCTTTTCAATTAAACAATCAAAATGAATATGACTTGTTATATCCATTTCTCCTGGATGCTTTAGAACATCTGTTATCATTTGATGCTTATAATACCCTCTTAGACTTCCCTTTTGTCTCGCAGGTTCTTCCCATTCATCTTTCGTATATCCATAATCTATGGTTACAACTAATCCTTTTTCCATAGTATTTGAAATTTCTTTTAATACCCGCTCCATCTGTACGGGAATTTCGATTCTTTGCATTTCCTTTAAAGAAAGATCATGCTCTTCTAAAAAAGATAATATATCGGGATTGGATAATGGGATAAGTTTTTCTATCAATTGTTCACCATCCCTACCGATCATGACTTCATACAAATTTCTATTGTGCATTTCAATGACATGGACAGGTAGAGCATCGAAAAGCTCGTTTGAAAATATCAATCCATTAAATGGTTGAAGCTCTGACAAATTCTCCAGTTGAAACACAGATTGACCAATTGGTAATAAATTTCTCTGAAGCGACCGATGATAAGGACTCGTCTCCACTATATAATATGTTAGGGGAATATCTGTAATGGTTTTCCATGTATCTACAAACGCTTTAGCAAAACGCCCATTTCCTGCCCCTATTTCACAAACTGCAGGCATGATTCCATTCTTCTCTACTTGCTTAATAAACCATTTTGAAAAAATAGAGCCAAAAATATCAGAAATATTACTTGTCGTGATAAAATCACCGGATTTCCCTATCTTTTCTTGATCACGCATATAATAACCCATTGTTGGATGATACAATGCCAGTTCCATAAACTCTGCATAGCTAATGAATTGATTCGTTTTTTGACTTATCTTTTCGATAATAAAATTATGCATATTATCTCCTTTTTCTCAATTTCCAACATTGACATAGTGTAAACTTTATAATATTGTTAAATTAGTAGCTTAACTATATCCCCTCCCATTATTATGAATAGAACATCCCCTAGAAAACCCCTTCTCAAAAGAGAAGGGGTTTTCTATTTTTATTCTTCTAAAACCCATTTAGAAACGGATTTGAATCCATTTCGTCCTCTATAATCGTCTCTGGTCCATGACCTGATAGCACAAGAGTATCTTCAGGTAGGGTTAGCAGCTTTTTATGAATACTCTGTATTAACTGTTCATGGTTCCCTCCATGTAAGTCAGTTCTTCCAATACCTTGGTGAAACAAAGCATCCCCGGAGACAACTATTCTTTCCTTTTCGAAAAAATAAGAGACACTACCAGGAGAATGACCCGGAGTCTCTAATACTTGAAATTGAAATAAACCTATTTGAAGATTTTCTTCCCTTTTAATTAGAATGTCAGCATCTTTGACAATCATTGGTTGATTACTCATAAAATACTGAGAGCCATTTAATGCGGGATCGCTTAACCATTTCGATTCCTTCGAATGTAAATAAACAGGAATTTTATAAACGTCACGTATATAGTCTACTGCACCTATGTGATCGAAATGAGCATGAGTTAAGAGAATTGCTTTAGGTATAACCTTCTTTTCATTCAACCAATTATGTAATTTTTTCCCTTCCTCACCTGGGTCAATAATTAAACAGGTACCATCATTTTCGGTAAATACGTAACAATTGGTTTGTAATGGTCCTAATGGTAGCCGAAACCATTTCATTTTATCACCTCTAATATAAAAAATTATAATTACTATTTTACAGTATTAATCTAAAAAAACCACCTACTCTTTAAATTGACATAAAAGTATCATTTTTTACACCTCGACAAATACTAAAAAAAAATATAAAATAATAGTTGAGTGTAAAAATATGTTTACATATGATATCAGTTATTTAAAATTGCGGATAACCGCTTTACTTTCTAATAAAGGGGGGCAAGCATTGTGGGTCTAGTTATCATTTTTGCTTTAGTATCTATTCTTGCTGGATACGGTACATTTACTGCTTTAAAAAATAAAAACTTGCTTGGAATAGTTTTTGGTGGAGGATCTTTTCTAGTATTCGGATGGTTCACCATCATGACTGTACTACACCACGGTTTTCCAACTGCACATTAATTGTAAAAAGGACTGCTAAAATTCAGCAGTCCTTTTTACGTGGGTTCAACTCTTAAACAGGGATATAAAACTCTTGTTTTGGAGTTGCAGCAGCTTTTCAAATTGATATCCCATTAAACAAAATTGCCCATTTGGAGAGCAGGTAATGGGTACATTCTCTGTATGACTTAAAATAGTTACTTTTTCATGTTTTTTTAGGTCGAATGAAATGAGCTGAAATCCGTCTTGGTAGGTATCTGCTTCAGCACTTTCATAAGGTATCAGCGATATAAAATGCTGGTTGTCAGCAGCAAAATCATAATAGGGAACGACCCATCCTGAATAGCTTGCTAAAACAGGCACATTAAATGTTGATAGTTCTTTCATATCACTTGTATAAAAAGAATATTTTGCCTCTTCTAGATCAGGGTTAGCGTACACCGTAAATAATGTGCTTAAAAAAGTATCAAAATAAAAAATTTGATCTTTTAGTAGCACCTCACCCTTATCCAATTCTTTTTGAACTAGTGGAGCAAGTAATGATATATCATTCTCATTCCAATCCAAATAAGCTAGTTTATTCTCCCCTATCCATTTCCCAAAAGGTTTGCGTATATCGACTTCTTCTAATTTCTTATTTTCAACATCAAGTAGAAAGTGAGAGAATCTCCAATCTTCTTGAAAGGCTGTTATTAATAACTGTTTTTTATTGTAGCGATTCCATTCGAAAGCCATTTCAAAGGATGGAAACTCTTTTGAATACAAAATTTCTCCATCAATATTTATGATTGTAATTAACCCCAAATAGGTAGAAGGAGAAGTTTGAATTAGAATATTCTTCCTGTCTGCACTAATGATTGTAGAAATAACAGGAACTTTACTTTCAAAAAGGAAGCTACTTTTCCCGGTGAATAAATCATAACGAAAGAGTTCAGCACCATTTGGATATTCTGTCATATAGATAATTTCTTTATTATTAAGCCAACCAATGCCTTTATTCATTCCCTTCGAAGAAGTAGAAATGGGAAGTTGATATCCAGTATAAAAAGAAACTGGTGGATTCAATTTTTTATTTTTTATCATATTAATCTTTGAAGAACCATGTTTAACCATTTCGTGTTCTTCCGAGTTACACCCAGTAATGAAAGTAAGAAGAGAAATCAAAAGAATAAATACAAAGAGAATGGACAAATCAATCTTTTTCATTTTTTTCCAATCCCCCTTGTTTTATCTATAATAATTAGTACGTAAATTCATGGCAAATGTTTCAATTATCAATTAAATTAATAAAAAGCCGAAAAAACGGCTTTTCAATGTTCTATATTGTATAT
>DASQIV010000170.1:0-4795 GCA_035631415.1 Pseudoneobacillus sp.
GTTGGATCAATTCTGGTGTTTTTGGAAAGATGCCAGTCTCTAATTTGGAGTAGATTTTCGTTCCGTTTACTGTTACTTCAAATGCTCCTCCAGAGATAGGAATAAGTTCAAGTTTTGATACATTGTGTCGGAAATGACTAAATAATTCTTCCGCGAAACTCGCGGCTTTTGGTGAATAGTTTCACATCATGCAAAATTCAACTTTTACCTCATACATACTCATTATTCACTCCTATATTTAATTTCACTAAACTCTAATCTCGTCAATGTATTGCCATTTTAGTACATGTATTATTTTTCTGCAAATAACTTGTTTCTATTAGGCGTATTGGGCATTTTAGTTATATACTTGTCCTTGGAGGTGGAAAAGATGAGTGAGCAAGAAAAAATTCGCCTAACTTCATTATCTACAAAAGCTGGTTGAGGATGCAAAATTGGTCCTGAGGACTTGGCGCAAGTTTTGCGTCTACTACCAAAGCAAGAACCTGTTCCTGAATTACTAGTAGGTCATGAGACATCTGATGATGCTGGCGTGTATCAATTAACTGATAGCATAGCTTTAATACAAACCGTCGACTATTTCACACCGATTGTCGATGATCCTTATATGTTTGGTCAGATTGCAGCAGCAAATGCATTAAGTGACGTGTATGCCATGGGTGGTGAACCTAAAACCGTACTAAATATTGTTGGTTACCCTATTAAAAAATTAGGATCTGAGATATTGGCTCAAATTTTAAATGGTGCGGCCGATAAAGTAAAAGAAGCAGGAGCAATCACTGTTGGTGGACACTCGATTGATGACCAAGAACCAAAATTCGGGTTATCTGTTACTGGTATAGTACATCCACAAAAAGTTTGGAAAAATGTAGGTGCTAAGCCTGGCGATGTATTAGTTTTAACGAAACCAATTGGTGTAGGAATTCTCACCACAGGTATTAAGCGTGGTGTTGTAACGGAAAAACAAGAAAAAATCGTTACTGAAACAATGGCAATGCTCAACAAAACGGCTGCTGAACTTTTGAAAAAGTACCAACCGAATGCTGTAACAGATGTTACTGGATTTGGTTTATTAGGACATGGAAGTGAAATGGCACGCGGTAGTGGAGTAAGCTTTGAAATTTATCCATCTCAAGTACCTGTTTTAGATGGAACAGTAGAACTAGCTAAAAATGGTGTAGTGCCTGGTGGTTCAAAATCGAATTTAAAATGGTTAGAAGATGAGATAGATTTTAGTTCAGTAAAAGAGGAACAACAAATAGTATTATGCGATGCCATTACTTCTGGTGGTCTTTTAGTAGCATTATCGGAGGAAGAAGCAGTTCAATATGTGAATGACCTTCATTCAAGCGGTCTCTCCCATGCTGCCATTATTGGTAAAGTTGTCGAGAAATCAGAAAAGTTAATTTCAGTTAAGTAAGTCCATTTCATCATTACTTTAACTAGCCATATCACAACAATATATAATTTGAACAATATGTTGTAACCTAATGTCGATGATTAGGTATTATGAATTGATTAAAGTAACAAAAAGGCCCAACCATTTCGGTTGGGCCTTTTGTTACTATTAATTTAGTTTTAAAGAGAGCTTTTCTAACATATCCTTTGTCATTTTAGCTAAATTATATTCAGCTTTGAATCCCCATTCTTGAGCTGCAGCGGTGGCATCAATAGAATTAGGCCAGCTGTCCGCAATCCCTTGACGAATTGGATCCACTTGGTAAGACATTTCGAATTCAGGTATATGTTTTTGGATTTCAGCCGCTATTTCTTCAGGAGCAAAACTCATTGCCGTTACGTTAAAAGAATTACGATGCATTAGTTTGCTTGCGTCTGCTTCCATTAATGCAACAATTGCATTTAGGGCATCTGGCATATACATCATATCCATATAAGTACCTTTGCCGATGTAGGAAGTATATGCTTTATTTTTTATAGCTTCATAATATATATCCACTGCATAGTCGGTAGTACCTCCGCCTGCAGGTGTTACGTATGAAATTAATCCAGGAAAACGCAACCCACGTGTATCTACGCCAAACTTATGATAATAGTAATCAGCAAGTAACTCTCCCGCTACTTTATTAACACCATACATCGTAGTAGGTCGTTGAATTGTATCTTGAGGTGTATTGTCCTTTGGTGTAGTTGGACCAAAGGCACCTATAGAACTTGGGGTGAAAAATTGACAATTTAATTCACGTGCGGTTTCAAGGGCATTCATTAATCCGCCCATATTTAAGTTCCAGGCAAACAGTGGTTTTGCTTCTGCAGTAGCCGATAATAAAGCAGCTAAATGAACGATGGTATCAGCATTGTGCTTTTTAGCCAATTCGATCATCTTATTATTATCCATTACATCCAGAATCTCAAAAGGGCCATTATTGGCTGCCTCACTATCATTTTTACGAATGTCTGTAGCAATTACATTATCTGTTCCATATATATCACGCAATGCTAAGGTAAGTTCTGATCCGATTTGTCCAAGAGCTCCCGTAATAAATATCTTTTTCATATATAAATCCTCCAACGAAGTGTTTTCAATTTTGATAAAAATTAGATGATTCCTAATTCCTTACCTACTTTTTCATATACAGTAATTGCTTTATCAAGCATTTCCTTTGTATGTGCTGCCGAAGGCATATTCCGAACACGTCCCGTTCCCTGTGGTACTGTTGGGAAAACAATTGCTTTCGCATAAACACCCTCTTCATAAAGACGTTTACTGAATTGCTGTGTTTTAACCTCATCACCGATAATACAAGGTGTTATTGGTGTTTCACTATCCCCAATATCAAAACCTAGTGCTTTTAAGCCTTTTTTCAAATAATGGCCGTTTTCCCATAAACGTTCATTTAGTTCTGTGCTCTCCATTAGGATTTCAATAGATTTAATACATGCAGCAACATCTGCTGGTGTTAACGAAGTAGAGAAAAGAAATGGACGGCTGCGAACTTTTAACCAATCGATTAAATCTTGTTTACCTGCAACGTAACCACCGACTACACCAATTGCTTTTGAAAGTGTTCCAATTTGAAAATCGATTCTGTCAGATAATCCAAAATGTTTAACTGTTCCAGCACCTTTTCCTAGTACTCCTGATCCATGTGCATCATCCACATAAGTAATTAGGTCAAACTCTTCGGCAATCTTAACAATTTCAGGAAGCTTAGCAATATCCCCATCCATTGAAAATACTCCATCTGTAATAACCATCACTTTGTTATATAGACCAGACTCTGTTGCTTCTTTCGCTTTTGCTCTTAAGTCATCCATATCAGAATGGTTGAAGCGGATGATTTTTGCTCTTGAAAGACGACAACCATCGATAATGGAAGCATGGTTCAGTTCATCAGATAATATTGCGTCATTTTTATCCATAACTGCTGAAATAGCAGCCATGTTACAGTTGAAGCCTGATTGGTAGGCAATAGCTGCTTCTGTATGTTTAAATTCAGCAAGTTTCTCTTCTAAACGAGTATGTAATTCTAAAGTTCCATTAATAGTTCGAACTGCCCCTGCGCCAACACCAAACTTTTCTATTGCATCCTCAGCAACTTTCTTCAATCTTTCATCTGTTGCTAAGCCAAGATAGTTATTGGAAGAAAGATTGATTAGTTCTTTCCCTTTGATTTTAATAATCGGTCCATTTGGGCTTTCAAGCGGGTCGATCACATTATATAAACCCTTGCTTTTCAGATCATCTAAGTTTTCACTTAAGAACTTATTTAAGATGTTACTTGACATAATTGAGTCCTCCTTAAAATAATTCACTTATAAATGTCATTACAGCATAAACAATTGTGCGCCACTGAAAGACAAATGAAATCGCTTTCTTTGTTTATATATCAGTGTTTATTATCAATATAACTGTATCATATTTTTTGCAAATGTACATTTGAAGAGGACAAAAAAAACAATATTTTTTTGCCCTCTTCAAATATTTCGGTAAAAAGCTACTAGTTACCCTATTTTTCTAAAGATATTTTAGTTTTTGAATGTTACCTACTTTATTAAGTTTATCCTAACCAAGCTGATTTTAATTTGATAACTCCTTCTTCAATTTCCGCTTCTGTTAATCCACCGTATCCTAGCATCAGAGTGTTTTTTTCTATTTTTGTCTGGTTCAACCAGAATGTATGAGTAGGATATACCTTCACTCCAACTTGGTCAGCCTTCAAAATCAGCTCTTCTACCTTTTGGTTCTTCACTTGAATTAATAAATGAAGGCCTGCCCTTTGACCGATAATGTTTACATTTTCCCCTAAATATTTTTGTAAACATTCCATTAGTTTTTTATGTTTTGCCTGATAGGTTTTCCGCATTTTCCGAATATGCTTAGCAAACTCTCCGTTTTTCATGAACTGAAAAAGAGCTTCTTGTATAATGGGAGAAATGGCTTGATGGAGAAAGGAGTATTCTTCTTTGTATTTACGAATTAAGGCTTTTGGTAAAACCATATAGCTGACCCTTGCTGCTGGTAAAAAAGCCTTAGAGAATGTCCCAAGATAAATAACTCGATCAGAATGGTCAAGTGACTTTAAGGAAGGAATCGGTTGACCAATATAACGAAATTCACTATCATAATCATCCTCTATTAAATAAGCATTTTCATCATTAGCCCATTGTAATAATTTCTTCCGTTTGGATATGGATAATACCATACCCAAAGGAAATTGATGAGAAGGAGTCAAATAAAGTGCTTTCGCTTGGCTATTTTTGACTTTTTGAATATTGACACCATCATGTTCTACTGAAATGGGAATTAATTCGCATTTATGCTTTTCGAATATCG
>DASQIV010000171.1:0-2997 GCA_035631415.1 Pseudoneobacillus sp.
GTCCAGCACCAATAACGATGACATCGTAATATCCTGCCTCGTATTGCATTTTTTTTACCTCCTGTCAAAACCTATAATGTATCGTTTTTTCTACTTAAAATCGGCTCCACTTTTCTATTTCCCTAAGCAGAATTGTGAGAATAGCTGATCAATCAAGCTTTCATGGACGCTTTCTCCGATGATTTCCCCTAATAGTTCCCACGTTCTTGTAAAATCGATTTGAACGATATCAATAGGTGTTCCTGATTCTATTCCAAAAATAGCATCCTCTATGGACTGTAATGTTTGATTTAATAGTGCGATATGACGACTATTGGATACGTAAGTCATATCCCCTGCTTCAATAGAACCTTCAAAGAAGAGACTCGCAATGGCTTCTTCTAGTTCATCCACCCCACGGTCTTCTAATAATGAAGTTTGAATGATTTTATGATCCTTGGCTAACTCCATTACTCGTTCCATTTCGATCTTCTGTGGAAGGTCAGTTTTATTAATAATGACAATAACATCCATACCTTCTACAGCTTTAAAGATATTTTCATCTTCTGCCGTAAATGCGTCAGAGTAATTTAATACCAATAAGATTAAATCAGCTTCCTTCAGTACTTGTCGAGATCTTTCAACCCCAATTCGCTCTACAATATCTTCTGTTTCACGAATTCCTGCAGTATCTAACAATTTTAAAGGAACTCCCCGAACATTTACATACTCTTCAATAACATCCCTAGTTGTCCCGGGAATATCCGTCACAATTGCTTTATTTTCTTGTACTAAGCTATTAAGTAATGAGGATTTCCCAACGTTAGGGCGCCCAACGATAACGGTCGACAGTCCTTCACGTAAGATTTTTCCTTGCTGAGAAGTTTGTAATAATTTTTTAACCTCAGTCTTTACTTGCTTTGCTCGATCCATCAGCAATTGGTGGGTCATTTCTTCGACATCGTCATATTCAGGATAATCGATATTAACCTCAACATGGGCTAAAGTTTCTAATATTTCTTGCCTTAATTTCTGAATTAACTTTGAAAGTCTACCTTCCATCTGCCCTAAAGCTACGTTCATTGCACGATCTGTTTTGGCTCTAATTAAGTCCATTACAGCTTCCGCTTGTGATAAGTCTATTCGTCCATTTAAGAAGGCACGTTTGGTGAATTCACCTGGTTCAGCTAATCTAGCCCCATTATTTAAAGTCAGTTGTAATACACGGTTTACTGAAACAAGTCCACCATGGCAATTTATTTCAACAACGTTTTCCTTCGTAAAGGTTTTAGGACCTTTCATTACCGAAACCATAACTTCCTCGGCAACCAATTCTGTTTTTGGATCCATTAAATGTCCATAATGAATCGTATGGGTAGGAACATCCTTTAATCTTTTTCCTCCTACCCCTCTGAACAATCTATCGGAAATCTCTATAGCCTGTTCTCCACTTAGTCTGACAATCGCAATTGCTCCCTCTCCCATCGGAGTAGAAATTGCTGCAATCGTATCCATTTCCAAGTGACTCACCTACTTTCTCCTTAACCATTAAACCTTTTATTTTACAAAACGATTTATTAACAATATCATAAGATATTTGTTTATCCACATTTTTAAAATTAATCTCTTTATTTTAACTTATCCACATGTGAATAACAACAAACAACGACTCAATGACTTTTTGAAAAATGACATATTAAAAAGACCTAAACTCTTGAAATGATTTCGGCCTTTATTTTGATTATTAAATTTTAAATTTTTAAAAATACTAGTAGACCGATTGAGAATATAACTTCTTTTTCTCTTAGCATAAAAACAAAGCTCCCAGTCAATGACTGGGAGCTTTAGACATATTATTTAACTGGGGTTATCACAATAAATCTGTGAGGTTCTGTTCCGTCAGAGAATGTTTTCACTCGTCTGTTTTCGACTAAAGCGGTATGAATAACTTTTCGCTCATATGAAGGCATTGGTTCTAGAGCAACATTTTGCCCTGTCTTAATGGCTTTCATTGCCAGGCGTTCTGCTAGTTGAACGAGTGTATCATTTCTTCTTTTGCGATAATCCTCTGCATCTAAAGTTATTGTTAAATATTGATCAGCATGACGATTAAGCACCAATTGAGTAAGATACTGCAATGAATTAAGGGTTTGTCCTCTTTTTCCAATTAATAGAGCAATTTTTTCTCCTGAAAGGCTAAATAAAATCTGTTTGCCTTCTTGGGTGATATCAACTTGAATGGGAACACCCATTTGTTCGCTGACACCTACTATAAAATTCTTTGCTTCTAAAATTGGATCGACTTTCACTGTTACTTTTACAACTGCTGGACGTGAACCGAATATACCAAAAATACCTTTTTTACCTTCGTCGATGATAGAAATTTCTGTGCGGTCTTTTGTTGTCTTAAGTTGAGCTAAAGCTGATTTTACTGCCTCTTCGACATTTTGTCCTGTAGCAGTTACCTGTTTCACTTTTTTGCTCCTCCCGCATTGCCGGTAGCCGTAGCTTTTAAATCCGGCCCTTTAATAAAGTATGTTTGAATAATCATAAATAGATTACCAACTACCCAATATAAAGATAAAGCAGCTGGGAAGTTGATGGCAAACACAATAATCATAATTGGCATCATCCAAAGCATCATAGCCATTTGAGGGTTTTGGTTAGCGGTACCTGCCATCATCATCTTTTGTTGAATAAAGGTAGTAACCCCTGCAAGAAGTGGTAAGATGTAAATTGGATCCGGAGAACCTAGATCGAACCATAAAAAGCTATGTTCAGCAATTTCTCTTGTTCTTGAGATTGCATGATAAAATCCTATCAAGACTGGCATTTGAATCACTAATGGGAAACATCCTGCTAAAGGATTTACTCCATGCTTTTGAAAAAGTGCCATCGTTTCTTGTTGTAATTTTTGTTGTGTCTTTTGATCTTTAGAACTATATTTTTCCTTTAAAGCAGCCATTTCAGGTTGAAGAGCTTGCATAGCCTTTGAACTTCTTGTTTGCTTAATCATTA
>DASQIV010000172.1:0-2116 GCA_035631415.1 Pseudoneobacillus sp.
ATTTGCTCGATCTAGTACGCATTACAGATATAGAACGTAACGTAGAACAAGATTTGGAACGTTTTGACCCAGATGTTGGATAGAAGGAGGATAATGATGAATTTAAAAGGTAAAATCGTTTTAATTACTGGGGCTAGTAGGGGAATTGGAGAAGCTATTGCTAAAAAGTTTGGGGCGGAAGGATCGTTTGTCGTGGTGAATTATTTGAAAAATAAACACCTTGCTGAAAATGTCGTAACTGAAATAGAGTCTTTAGGAGGGCAGGCAGTTGCCATACAGGCTGATGTGCGAGAAGAGAATCAGGTAAATGAAATGTTGGCACAAATTATTGATTCCTTTGGAGGAATCGATGTAGTTGTCAACAGTGCCTTAAGTCATTACACATTTAATCCTAAAACAAGAAAAACAGCATGGCAAATTGAGTGGGAAGATTACCAGCGGCAATGGGAAGGTAATGTTCGTGCTGCCTTTAATATTTGTAAAGCTGCGATGCCTTATATGAAAGAACAAATGTCAGGAAGGATGATTAATATTGTCAGTAATTTAATTGATTTTCCTGTTATTCCTTATCATGATTATTCCACAGCAAAAATGGCTCTACTAGGCTTAACGAGAAATCTTGCGAAAGAACTTGGCGCGTTTGGAATTACCGTTAATGCAGTATCGCCGGGACTTACTTATCCAACGGACTCTAGTTATGAAACGAAAGAGGATGTAAGAGAGTCTATTATTCATTTAACGCCGATGCGTCGTTTAGCACTACCTGAAGATATAGCGGGAAGTGTTCTATTTCTAGCATCAGATTTATCTAGCTTTATTACCGGACAATGTTTGAATGTTGATGGCGGACTTGTGATGAAGTAAAAAAGTAAGGTACCACAGAGGAGCTATTGTTCATCGTGGTACCTGACACTTTTTTGGTTATAATGGATATAGAAAATGGTATTTTTATGAAAAGAGGTATTTAACTAGATGACA
Organism: Pseudoneobacillus sp.; assembly: GCA_035631415.1. Classification (GTDB taxonomy): domain Bacteria; phylum Bacillota; class Bacilli; order Bacillales; family Cytobacillaceae; genus Pseudoneobacillus. The sequence goes on from DASQIV010000172.1 coordinate 979, forward strand.
ATCTATGCCGCTCTATTAAGAGGTATTAACGTAGGTGGGAAAAATATAATTAAAATGGCTGATTTAAAGCAAAAGTTTGAAGAAATGGGCCTAACTAAAGTGAAAACATATATTCAAAGTGGTAATGTCCTGTTCGAATCGGATGAAGAGGAAGTATCACTACAGAATCGGTTGGAACATGAAATAGAGGCGACTTTTGGTATAACTGTACCCGTTATCTTAAGAACGGCAGATGAAATCAAAAAGGTTGCCAATAATTGTCCGTTTTCTAAAGAAGAAATTTCTGCTGCGGAAGCAACAGCGGAAGGAGAAAGCCTTTACGTTTCTTTTTTAGCACAAAATCCTTCTTTAGAAGGAATCGAAAAGTTAAGTATATTCAAAAGTCCAAGTGAAGAGTATCGAGTGGAGGGTCGAGATGTGTACCTTTTATTCGGTCATAGCATTCGGAATTCCAAGCTTGCCAATAACCTTCAGAAGATAGATGTTTCTGTAACAACAAGGAATTGGAAAACAATAAACAAATTGGTCGCTCTCATAACTGAAATGGAGCATTAATATCGTTTATCGATTCGTACTTCTAAAACATCTCAAGACGTAGCTGTCCTCCATCAAAACTTCTATACATTTCCCATTTATAGGTAGTATGATGAGAATGTAGTTTGAAATAACCACTTGAGGTGAAGCTTTGTTAACGTACACACGATTAATCATGATTTCGTTATTAACTTTTGTTTTTTTTAAGAAAATACCGGACGAATCGCAGTGGCTTCACTGGTATGTGCTTGTTGCTGCAATACTTTTTTTCTTTAATCACTTTATGATTTTTTCGGAAAAATATAAGAAATGGGTTTTATTCTTCCTTCTATTGGATACGCTCCTTAGTTTCGCGTATGGCATTTTGTTCCCAGGCTCGACGCTCTACTTGATTTTTCTAGGAGTCGTATCTGTTACGGTGTTTATTAAAATTTCGGATAAAAAGACTTTAAGATTTTGTTCCATTATATTTTTAGTTTTATGGATATCTACTATGTTTTACTGGTGGAAGGAATCGGGGACAGTTGACATTCTAGATAATATCATTAGTACTTCCTTTGTCGTATATGGAGCGGTTGTTGGAGATTTAATCCGAAAATTACTA
>DASQIV010000173.1:0-2123 GCA_035631415.1 Pseudoneobacillus sp.
CCACAGCCAAAAAAACTTTGATTCATTATTATTTACAGAACTAGAAAAGCTGAAAAATTCATCCTACGTGATTATGGAAGCGGAAAGTAAACGAATTGGAAGAGTAGTTCAACCACAACCACTCTTAGACCTTAAAGAAGCGGGGCATCATCTTTATTTGGAAGTACCGATTGAAACAAGGGTAGATCATATAATGAATGAATATGTTTATCCTTTTAGCTCATTACCGTGGTTTAAAGAGAAAGTTCAAACGGCTCTTGAAAAACTTGAGAAGAGAATGAAGGATTCTGAACGTAAAATGGAATTAAAACAATCTTTTTTAGAAGAGAATTGGCCGTTCTTCATTAAAATATTATTAGAAGATTATTATGACCCAAGATATAATCATAAAAAATTAGAGTATAATGGAGATTTTATTACATTTGAAGCAGACCATATTGATAAAGCTACACAAGACATTGAAAATTATCTGATTGGATTAAATTTATCAACTATAAAAGCCGTTATGAAATAATCTAATATGAAACAAAAAGCCGCTGCAAAATTTTGCAGCGGCTTAACTTATTTACTTGATTTTTCATTTTTAAACGGTTTCAACCCACGTCTTCTAATTTCATCTTTTAAAATCCGAATCCATTCTTGTTCCTTACCCGACTTCAATGCATCTCGATACGAAAACACCAATTGCTCGTTACTTAAAATTTTCACTTGCAAACCTCCTCGGATAGGATTTGAAATATTCAGTTTTTTCTATTGTAATGCTTTCTCTCGAGTTTGAAAACCCCAAAAGTTAATTTATTTTTTTATTTTTATGCTTTTGCAAACAAAGAAAGTCCTCATATTTGAATACGTTCTAATATTATTGAATATTCTGAAATATATGTTACGATAAGGAAAGTAATGTAAATTTGGGGGCTAATCGGAGGGAAGTTAAAATGACAAGTTTGCTAAAAACGACTGTAGGAAGATTACTTGAGGAGAAAGCCATCAAACATCCCAATCATGAGGCTGTTGTGTACAAAGAACCTGATTTTAGAATGACTTATCACGAATTTGACCACTATTGTAGAAAAGTAGCAAAGGGTTTAATGAGTCTGGGCATTGAAAAAGGAGATAATATTGCCATTTGGTCATCAAATACACCTGAATGGCTTGCTTGCCAATTTGCAACCGGAAAAATGGGCGGCATTCTCGTCACCGTAAATACAAACTATCGAACTGCTGAACTCGAATATCTTTTAAAACAATCAGATTCTAACACCATTATTCTGATGAATCAGTTTAAGGATGCCTCATACATAGACATGCTATATGAAATAGTTCCTGAATTAAAATTTACAAAACCAGGCGCATTAAATTGTCCAAAGCTTCCTCATTTGAAAAATGTCATTGTTCTTGGAAATCATTCCTACCCTGGTGCGTTTAATTGGGATGATATTATCCAGATGGCTGATGGAGTAGAAGATATACAGCTAAATCAACGAATGGATTCCTTGGATCCAGATGATGTCATCAACATGCAGTATACATCGGGAACTACTGGGTTTCCAAAAGGTGTAATGTTAACCCATTCAAATATCATAAATAATGCCTACAATATAGCTAATTGTATGAAGTTAAGAGTGGAAGACAGGCTTTGTATTCCAGTTCCATTTTTCCATTGCTTTGGGTGTGTTCTTGGAACATTAGCCTGTGTCTCTGTTGGGGCAACAATGGTTCCGGTGCAAGAATTCAATCCGAGAAAGGTATTACAAATTGTCCAAGATGAAAAATGCACGGGTTTACATGGGGTTCCTACTATGTTTATTGCTGAGCTTAATGACCCTGAATTCTCTTCTTTTGACTTATCTTCCCTACGAACAGGAATAATGGCGGGATCCAATTGTCCAATAGAAGTAATGAAATCAGTAATTGAAAAAATGGGAGCTCATGAAATTACGATTGCATATGGACAAACTGAAGCATCTCCTGTTATAACCCAAACTCGAACAGATGACCCAATTGAGTTAAAGGTGGAAACAATCGGTCGTGCACTTCCTAATGTAGAAGTGAAGATCGTTGAACCTGGAACAAATGATGAAGTAGCTAGAGGTGTTCAAGGAGAACTATGCACGCGAGGTTAT
>DASQIV010000174.1:0-3158 GCA_035631415.1 Pseudoneobacillus sp.
AATTAAAAAATGTTCTGTTCCCAATTTAACATAATCATACAAATCATTCAACAATTTTAGAAAGGGATAGCATCGCAAACTTCATTAAGGGTGGAAATTTTTACTGTAGGAAAAAGTGCATGCTATGATTGATTTATAAGGCAATCAAAAATAAAATATATTTATGAAAAAAGAGAGGAAAGATTTGGATGAACCTACATTTAGAATTAATTGAGGATAAAGTGGAACTATTTGAAGCAAGAGATTTAAAAACACTCGAAAAAAAAATAAACGATCGTATAGAAATAAATAAATCAATATTACTAAAGGTTTTCTCCGCTTCACACCAAATGCACGTCGACCAAAGTGGAGCAACCTTCTATACCGCATTGGTGCACTTTAAAAATAGTAAAGCGTAAGCTCTCTTTCTAGAACATAGAACATAGAATACAACGGGGGTCAGACTCCCACCGCTTTTACGCGGTGAAGGTCTGACCCCCTTTTTGTTATCTTCGGTCGTTTTCAAGTAGTTCTTCTGCTTGTAGCGGCTTCCATCCTTGACCGTCCACCCATTCAATCACTACACGATATATTTTTGACTGATCCTTTGAAGAAATGGTTGCAATAGATTGACTACCTGATTCATTATTTCTTCCTAAGAACCAAACCGTCATATTACTTTGGTCAACTCCTGTGGCATATGAAATGGCATGAAGCATTTCCTGCCAATCTGTTGAATTTTGATCATAAACCGTAGCATGTTCCCCTGATTGGGATGTTCCTACAGGTTGCCAGTCAGGATTTGTAATAGTGGCTTTGACATTGGGGTCACTTCCACCTTCTGTTACAACCGCATCTGACTCAGTTTCAGAGTTATTCTCTGTACTTGTTTCGTCAGATTCCGAATCGGAACTAGTAGAGTCTGAGTCAGAATCAACGTCCTCTTCAACTGTTGTATTTTCTGAATCATCTTCCTGATTATCAACATTGCTTTCTTCTTGATTTGATTGGTTACTATCCTTTGATTCAATATGTTTTGTATCCTCTTTTGGAGAAGATGATTCATTACTGCCACCGAAAAAAATAGTTACCGATACAATAATAATTAGTAGTAATACAAGAACAATTAAGCTATTTAAAATTAGATTTGTTTTTCTCCTTTTTGATCTTTGGTTTAAACGAGAATCCCCTTTGAAATCGAAATCTTTATGTTTCATTTTGATCTCTCCCTTGCATCGTTTCTTGGTACAATTGCCACTATTTTATCATGTCTCACCTAGAACTTGAAGAAATAAGGCATGTACACATTTTTATATCATTCATTTTCTAGCTCATAAATAGCTTTTACCATATCCGCAAACAATGGATTAACTCCCCCTTCATTTGAAGGAACTCCTAAATTAACAGTAACCAAAGCATATCGAGGATTTTTATAAGGAAAATACCCAGCAAACCACTTATTGTGTAATTCTTCGTCATTCATCATTATTCCTGTTTGAGCTGTTCCAGATTTACCTGCTACTTCATAAGGAAGTTCTTGAAACCATCTCCCAGTACCATTGTCATTAGTGACCACTTCTCTTAAAAGTTTTTGTAATTTCATTGCCGTATACGGGGCAATCGTTTCACCTGGTATTATTTTTTTATCAAATTCAGCCATTGTCAGTCCATCTTTATATTCAATTTTAGATGCAACTCTTACCATTTCCTTTTTCCCACCACGTGCTATGGTAGCCATCATATTGGCTACTGCTAATGGAGTGGTTCGAACCTCATGCTGGCCAATTCCAGAAAAGTAAACAAAATTTTTGTCTTTTTTGGCTTCCTCTGAAGTGAAGACCTGTCCCTTTTCTTCAACCTTTATTTGTTTAAATTCCTCGAAATGATAAACATCGCCTTGCCATCCCACTTTATCAGTTAAACTTAGACGGCTCGCATAATCTTCTAGAATGTTAGGGTCAATTTCCTTTAAATCCCTTGCTATTGTTCCGAAAGTATTATTACAGCTCCTCGCAAAGCTATCAGTGAAATTTAGCATTCCATATTGATGTTGCAAATCTGGTTTTCCATTTATGACATTGCAATCAAACTTCCGATTGGGATCATCTAGCTTATAATCTATTGCAGCGGCAGCAACCACTGTTTTAAACACTGATCCAACAATCTGTCTTTCAAGCATCATATTGTGCATCCCTAAACCATTATATGGATCTTTTTGATTAATATTCGGCCTTGAAACCATTGCTAATACGGAATTATCCTGAATATCTAATAAAACTAAGCCACCCTTTTGAATTTCATATTCATCAACCAGCTTTTCTGCTACAGATTGAAATTTAGTATCGATGGTTGTTCGAATATTAACAGGATAAAACGGATTTGCTGGATCAACATATTTCACATTAATCCCAAATAACGGAGATCCATCGCCATCCACATGGTAAACTAGTTTAGATTTTCCTTCAGGCAATAAAAATTCATCGAAACTGGCTTCCATTCCTGAAACACCGATTAAGGTTTGATTAGATAACTCTTTATCTGGATATCGTCTTTTTAATTCATTTGGATTTTCTCGAACAATACCAATTAGTTGTTCTGCTGGATAATCAGTTAAATTATATTTTTTTTCAACAGCAAAGACCCCTTGTATGTTAAGTGCATTTATTTTTTCCATTTGTGCTTTGGATAAAAGCAGGGGATCAGGCTCACCAAAAGCAAACGGCTTATCATTTTTTTCTACTTCGTTCATAATCCTATATTTGGACACACCTAAAATAGTAGAGACTGCTGTAACATCCCAATCCATCTTATTTAGAAAGGGAAATAAAATTAGTACCGGAAGCTTTTGTTGTGTTATTAGTTCTCCCCTTCGGTCTAGAAAATTTCCTCTCCCGTTATCAACAATCATTTCTTGCGAACGTTGTTCGACACTTGCTTCAATTAAATTCACATGATGCTTTGTATAGTCAGCCGTTGATACTAATTGAATTTGCATAAGTCTTCCAATCAATAATAATATCCCTGTTAACCAAAAGCATAATGAAATTATTGCCCTTTTTTTCCACTTCATTTTATCCACCTCTCGTCAAAAGTGTTGACGAGTTCAATTAATTTCAAACAATCTGAGTTTTATTAGAAAAAAGAAAAAGAGCTCATCTATTTAGATAAGCCCTTATTTC
>DASQIV010000175.1:0-2042 GCA_035631415.1 Pseudoneobacillus sp.
GTTGACTGTATGGTTTGTTTTCATATACATTTAGAGTATCTAAAGAAAAGGGGTGAGACCATTGGGAAGTACTATCGAATTGGTGAACTAGCTAAAATAACCGAAATTTCCAAAAGAACGATTGATTATTACACCCAATTGGGCTTACTAGACCCCATACGGACGGACTCAAACTATCGTTTATACGGAGAGGACTCATTAAAAACCTTAAAGTTAGTAGAACATTATAAAAAGATGAATATGCCTTTAGAAGATATTAAGGGAACGCTTGTTCTTTTAAACTCTAAAACTACCAATGTAGATGAAATGACAATGGAAAAGCATGTAGAGCAAATCTCTGAATACATGCACCATCTTGAAATGGAAATTAAGGAATTAAGACCTATTTTGGAAAGCTTAAGTAACAAGCAAAAAGAAATCATTATTAAACGACTTTCATGTCAAGGGAGTACTCTCGCCCAATCACTACTGTTTTTAATGGGCTAAAAGAAATCCAAATTGCATGAAATGTTGAAAATTGTCATTCGTTTCATTCAAGCGATTATCAAAAGATAAGAATAATTAGACTATTCAAATAATAAATAACTATAAAACAAAACACTTAGGAGGTGTATTCCTTCACTGTAGGTTTACAGTAAGGAGACTTATTTGGACATATATCATTTGATCATAGTGGCAATTTTAATTGCTTTAACAGGTTTTTTTGTGGCAACAGAATTTGCGATTGTAAAAATACGAAGTACCCGAATCGATCAATTAGTGTCAGAGGGGAATAAAAATGCAATTGCCGCCAAAACTGTGATCTCAAATTTAGACGAGTATTTATCTGCTTGTCAACTAGGAATAACCATTTCGGCGTTAGGGCTTGGATGGTTAGGAGGATCTACCATTGAAGATTTAATGTATCCTATTATCGTACAATTAAATCTTTCAGAATCATTGTCAACGGGTATTGCCATTTTCATTGCCTTCGCATTGATTACTTTTTTACATGGAGTTGTAGGGGAGCTTGCACCCAAAACAATGGCTGTTCAAAAGGCAGAAGAGATTACATTGCTATTTTCAAAGCCAATTATTGTATTCTATAAGTTGATGTACCCAATAATTAAACTATTAAACAGTTCTGCACGATTATTTTCAGGATTATTTGGTTTTAAGCCTGTATCCGATCATGAAATGGCCCATACAGAAGAAGAGCTTAGATTGATTCTTTCCGAAAGTTATAAAAGTGGTGAGATTAACCAGTCTGAATATAAATACGTAAATAATATTTTTGAATTTAATGATCGCATTGCCAAGGAAATAATGGTTCCGCGTACTGAGATGGTCGGGGTTGAAAAAGATCAAATCATGGAAGAGTTTATTGCGACCGCTACAGAAGAAAACTATACACGTTATCCAATATATGCAGGCGACAAAGACCATATTGTCGGAATGATTAATATGAAGGAAGTTCTGACAGATTTCGTTAAAAAAAGAAATATACACGAGCCGATCATAAAATATTCACGCCCAGTTATTAAAGTGATGGAATCTATGCCAATTCACAATCTATTGGCTAAAATGCAGAAAGAAAGAGTTCATATGGCGATCATTGTAGATGAATACGGTGGGACAGCAGGACTTGTTACGGTTGAGGATATTATTGAAGAAATTGTTGGCGATATTCGTGATGAATTTGACCATGATGAAGTACCAGATATAAAAAAGGTTAATGAAAATAAAACCATTATTGATGGAAAAGTATTAATTGAAGAAGTAAATGATTTATTTGGTCTTGATATCGATGATACCGATGTCGATACGATAAGTGGCTGGATCCTGACTGAGAAAATGGAAGCAAAAGAAGGCGATAAAATCGCATTAGGTGATTATGAATTGAAAATTCTTGAGATGGAAGGATATCATATCAAATCACTGGAAATTGTTAAATTGCTTGGTCAAAAATCATTAGCTTAAAAGAAAACCCTTGATTACAAGGGTTTTCTTTACTTTTTTCTGCTTATTACCTACTATTAAGTTAAGTTATGTATTTTTTAATA
>DASQIV010000176.1:0-2577 GCA_035631415.1 Pseudoneobacillus sp.
TTTTTTCCCAGCCCCGACAAGCAAATGTTCTCTAATCCATGAAGTCCGTTCTTTGACTTCTTGGATTAGAGGTTATTTGACCTCGAGGGGCTAGGCAGGAAGAAATGAAGTACTTTCTTCCCCGCTGGAGCTGGATTACTACAAACTAGTTTATAAGTTATCCACAACTTGTTATTTTATAAATTCCTTAACCACAAAAAAACCTATGAGCATCATAGGTTTTAAATTAAACATATAAATAGAGTCCCAATTGTGCCGTAAGGTTAATTTCCTTGTTTTGATCCCGCACACAGCAGGTGGGTGTTCTGTTTCAGCATATGTAAGTCCCCTGTATGTCGGGGCATTTACGCAGCTCGAAAACTCCAAACTCCCGTAGGAAAAATGTTGGTCAAAACAATAGATATCTCAACGTACACTTCAGGACTCTTTAAGAACTTCTAATTTCTTAATAGTATCTTACCATCATTTTATCTACTTTTCAAGAAAGCTTGAATAGGACAATTTTATTGTTTTTTTAAATTTAGTGCTAAATGCAGATCCTGTAATTGGTCTTGGCTTACCGTACTCGGAGCTTCCATTAATAAGTCACTTGCGCTAGCTGTTTTCGGGAATGCAATCGTATCTCTTAAGTTTGTTCTTCCAGCTAATAGCATTACTAGACGGTCCAATCCGATCGCAATTCCACCATGTGGAGGTGTTCCATATTCAAAAGCTTCTAATAAGAAACCAAATTGAGCTCTTGCTTCTTCTTTCGTAAACCCAAGTACTTCAAACATTTTTTCTTGAACAGGACGTTCAAATATTCTTAGTGAACCTCCACCTAGCTCATAACCGTTTAAAACTAGATCGTATGCTTGAGCTCTTACTTTAGATGGGTCACTATCTAATAGCTCTAAATCACTGCGAACAGGCATTGTAAATGGATGATGGGCAGCAAAATATCTACCAGCCTCTTCATCGTACTCTAACAATGGCCAATCGGTAATCCAAAGGAAATTAAACTTGCTTTGATCGATTAGCTCTAATTCTTTACCAAGCTTTAATCGAAGTGCCCCTAATGCGTCAGCAACAACACTAGCTTTATCTGCCACAAATAATAATAAGTCGCCTTCAGAAGCATCTAAAGTATTTTGAATAGACTGTTGGTCTTCTTCAGCAAAGAATTTAGCAATAGGTCCCTTTAATCCGTCAGCTTCTACCTTTAACCAAGCCAAACCTTTAGCACCGTAACGGCTAACAAACTCAGTTAAAGCATCAATATCTTTACGTGAATATTTATCAGCAGAGCCTTTAACATTAATAGCTTTTACTTGGCCGCCATTATCAACCGCAGCAGCAAATACTTTAAAACCAGAATCTTTAGCGAATTCCGATAGGTCGGTAAGCTCTAAACCAAAACGTGTATCTGGCTTATCAGATCCAAAACGATTCATCGCCTCGGTGTAAGACATTCTTGGGAATGGAGCTGGAATATCTAAGCCTTTTACTTCTTTCATCAGCTTTGTCATCATTTCTTCCATCATCGCAATAATATCGTCCTGACTCATAAAGCTCGTTTCAATATCGACTTGAGTAAATTCTGGTTGACGATCAGCACGTAAATCCTCATCACGGAAACAACGTGCGATTTGGTAATAGCGTTCAAATCCACCGACCATTAATAACTGTTTAAAAATTTGAGGTGATTGTGGTAACGCATAGAATTCACCTGGATGAACACGGCTCGGTACTAAATAGTCACGTGCCCCTTCAGGAGTACTTTTCGTTAAAATAGGTGTTTCAACATCTAAGAAGCCAGCTGTATCTAAAAAGTCACGGATAACTTTTGTTACTTTATGTCTCATCTTAAACGTCTCATACATAACCGGACGTCTTAAATCTAAATATCGGTAATTTAAACGGACATCTTCGGAAACATCTGTTTGATCAGAGATTATGAATGGAGTCGTCTTTGCTTCATTTATGATTGTCACGTTTAATGCTTGAACTTCGATTCGACCGGTTTTAAGGTTTTCATTAATCGTACCTTCTTGTCGTGCAACAACTGTTCCTTCGATATCTAACACATATTCGCTTCGTATTTTTTCAGCAACTTGAAGGGCTTCAGAAGAAACGTCTGGGTGGAACACAACTTGCACAATACCCGATCTATCGCGTAAATCAATAAAAATTAAACCTCCAAGGTCACGTCTCTTTTGGACCCATCCTTTTAAAACTATCTTTTCGCCAATTGCAGCCTCTGTAACATCGCCACAAAAATATGATCTACCAAACATTACGAATCCCCCTTATTTAATTCTTTAATTTTTGAAGAGTTTCTATCAATTGATCAAGCGGAACTTCCTTTTGCTCACCAGAAGTCATATCTTTTAGATTAATCATGTGATTGTTTAACTCATCTTCTCCTAAAACAGCAACATACTTTGCTTGAAGTCGGTCTGCAGCTTTAAATTGAGCCTTAATTTTACGATCTAAATAATCTCGTTCAGCTGTAAATCCATTAGAACGTAAGTCATGCAATAATTTAACCGTATAATCTTTAGCGGCTTCGCCTAAAGATACAAGATAACAATCAAT
>DASQIV010000177.1:0-4200 GCA_035631415.1 Pseudoneobacillus sp.
AGGTCAATGTAGCGGTCATTGAAGCCAGCATAGCCGCCTTTTTCCTTTACAACCAATAACGCAGCAGACTGTTGACCTCTACTATCTCCACCCGCTTCCTGTCCAGCAGCCAAAGCAGCAAGCAATCGGTCAGCAAGATTACCTTCTGTGACGGTAAAAACATCAGCCATCGCCTGTACGGTACTTTCATCTACTAAAATATTTCCTTGTGCTGCAAAGTTCTGCCCCATCACACCACCTGCCCAGTTATAACAACCTTCACCTGTATATGTAGCTGGATTTCCATGGGCATCAATTAATCCAACCTGACGAAGATGTTGGTCAGGGTCGTCTCCAATTAAGATAGCCAATGCTTCTTCTGCCGTTTTTCCTTCTGAAAACAAATCTAATGCACGAGGTCCATAAGTGGTATTTGCATACGATTGTGTCGCAACTGCTCCTACTCCCGCTTTTGCAAACGGAACAACAGCCCCAACCCCAAGAAATTTTGATTGAACCGCAATGCCCCACTCTTTTTCGACTGGATCATAACCCACGATGGAGAATGTCATATTGATTTACCTCCCAAATTTGATAGAGTTTTATTTCGACAAACGAAAAGAAAAATCCTTCTTACTATTTTCAAGAAGAATCTATACCTAAGCAAAAAACCCCGCTCAAGGGCAGGGTATTGATATTTTTTTAGTTTTCTGCTGTCAGTTCGATTGGCTCAATATCTTCTACTTCCTCGACATGCAATTTGTAGCCGATTCCCCAAACCGTTTTAATATTAAGATTAATATTATTTTGCTTCAGTTTTTTGCGAATACGGTTTAAATGGGTATCAATCATACGGTCGTCGTCAAGGTGCTCATAGCTCCATACGACCCGAAGCAATTCCTCACGAGTGACGACAGCGTCTTGCTTTTTAACAAGTGTCCAAAGAATCGAAAACTCTTTTTTCGTAAAGTTAAGAACCTTTTTATCAAAATGAACTTTATACGTTACTTTGTTCATCGTTAACTGACCAAACTGAATTTTATCTTCTTCAGCAGTTTTCTTAGCGGCTATGTGATCGAGTAAAACCCTAATTTTACATAATAATACCGGAAATGTTATCGGATATGTAATGACGTCATCCGCCCCTGCTTCGAAATACTTGATTGTCGCTTCTTCTGATAGGGGTTTTCCTAATACGATAATAATAGAATTCAGTTTTTGCCTCATTTGTCGGCATAACTCGAGGCTATTCACATTTAAAAGGCTATGATTAATGATGACGATGTTCGGCTTTGACTCGATCGCAGTAATTAATCCTAGTAAACCATTATTAAACGGATGCACCTCGTAGTAATGTTCGAAAAATTGGGATAATTTATTACTCGATTGGCTATCTTCTTCGATTATCACTAATTTTTTTTCCATTAGTACTCCCCCATACAGTACTAAATACTGTTATGCCTTTGATTTATCATATCACAATCCTAACAGACGGTAAATATTACCTAGCATTGGAATATGATATGTTTTTTTAGATGAATTTTTACATTTTACGACAATGGATAATGACAAGCCACATAATGATTGTCATCAGTTTTCACAAAAGCAGGTGCTTCTTGTCGGCACTTAGGCTGCGCGTATGGGCAACGCGTATGGAAATAGCAGCCAGAAGGAGGGTTGATTGGGCTCGGTACATCCCCTTCTAAAATAATCTTTGGTTTGTCTCGTAATCTAGGATTTGCGATTGGGTTAGCTGAAATTAACGCTTGAGTGTACGGGTGTTTTGGGTTTTCAAACAAAGTATCAGAATCCGTTAACTCCACCATTTTACCTAAGTACATAACCCCAACACGATCACTAATATGTCGTACAATATTTAATCCATGTGATACAAATAGGTAGGTTAAGCCTAATCGATCTTGAAGGTCCTCAAGTAGGTTTACTACTTGTGATTGAATGGAAACATCAAGTGCTGAAACTGGCTCATCTAGTACAATCAGTTTCGGATTTAACGCAAGTGCACGAGCAATTCCAACTCGTTGTCGTTGTCCACCACTGAATTCATGCGGATAACGTCTCATATGGAAAGCACTTAGTCCCACTAGCTCCAAAAGCTCTTTTACGCGCTCTTCTCGTTCTTTTGCATTTCCCATTCCATGAATTTTAAGAACACGAGAAATCGTTTCTCCTACACTTAATCTTGGATTTAGCGAGGAAAACGGATCTTGGAAAATCAGCTGCATATCACGTCTTGTTTCACGTAATTCCTGATCTTTCATGGAAAAAATATCTTTTCCATCAAATTCAACAGAACCGCTTGTTGCTTCAAGAAGGCGTAAAAGAACACGTCCTGTTGTAGACTTACCACAACCACTTTCCCCAACAAGTCCTAACGTTTCTCCTCTTAAAATATCAAAGCTAACGCCATCAACTGCTTTTACATGGCCGACTGTCCGACCAAATAATCCACCCTTAATTGGGAAATGCATTTTGATATTGTTCACGCTTAATAAAACGTCCTTATTCGTTTCTACTACTCTCTCTTTTTCTTTTGTTTGAACTGGCTCTACTACTCCACTTAACATGTCTATGCCTCCCAACGGTCCGTGTATTTCCAGCAGCGTACAACTTCGCCTTCACCGAATGTTTGAATTTGTGGCATCTCTTGATGACAAAGGGATGTCGCATATTCACAACGATCTGCAAAACGGCAACCAGCAGGTAAGTTTAATGGATTAGGAACAACCCCATCAATTGCGTACAGCTTTCCTACTCGTTTTTCTGCACTAGGCATGGATTTTAACAAACCTTCTGTGTAAGGGTGCTTTGGTTTTTCAAATATCGTAAAAATGTCACCTTGCTCAACCACTTGACCGGAATACATAACAACCACACGGTCTGCCATTTCTGCTACGACTCCAAGGTCATGAGTGATAAGCATAATGGACATATTCGTTTTATCTTTTAGCTTTTTCATCAGCTGAAGAATCTGATTTTGTATCGTTACGTCTAACGCAGTTGTTGGCTCATCGGCAATTAACAGCTCAGGATTACAAGCCAAGGCGATGGCAATCATCACACGTTGTCTCATACCACCGCTCAATTCATGCGGATACTGAGTAATACGGCGTTCTGGTTCAGGAATCCCAACTAATTTTAGAAGATTCACAGCCTCTGCGTATGCTTCTTTTTTTGTTTTCTGCTGATGAAGAATAATCGTTTCAGCAATTTGATCGCCAATCTTATAAACCGGATTTAACGAAGTCATCGGCTCCTGGAAAATCATTGATATTTTGTTTCCACGAATCGAACGCATTTCTTTATCCGATTTTTCAAGTAGGCTTTCACCATGAAATTTGATATCACCATCTAAAATCTTACCTGGAGGTGATGGAATTAATCTCATAATCGATAGTGATGTAACGCTTTTACCGCTTCCTGATTCTCCAACAATAGCAAGAGTTTCGCCTTTTTTCACTTCAAAGCTTACTCAATCAATAGCAGGAACCGTTCCATCTTCTGTATAAAAATATGTTTTTAAATTTTCAACCGATACTAACGTATCCGTTTTTGTCAAAGTAGTAGACATCTAAGTTCCTCCTATTCTTTCATTCTTGGGTCAAGAGCGTCACGAAGACCATCACCAATAAAGTTAACCGCTAATACCGTTAAAACAATGAATGCACCTGGGAAGATCACAACCCAAATATAATCCATAACCGTCGTTAATTCTTGAGCGGATGTTAACATATTCCCCCAGCTTGGTGTTGGAGGCTGAATACCTAAACCAAGGAAGCTTAGAGAAGATTCAGCTAGAATATTAGCTGCAATGTCTAAGGTTGCAATAACCGTAATTGGTGCAATCGCATTAGGTAACACATGATAGAAAATGGTACTTGCTTTCTTTTCTCCTGTCGCTCTTGCAGCTTCGACATAATCACGTTTCTTGATTGATAAAATCTCACCACGAACAATACGTGCCATCCCTGTCCAACCGAATGCACTTAATACTAAAACAGTAGACCATAAAGACGGTGTAATAATCGCAGCTACAATTAATAATAAGAAGAAAGTGGGAATCGATTGAATCGCGTCAACAATACGCATCATGATATTATCGACTATCCCTCCAAAATAACCGGAAACAGCTCCGTACACAATCCCGATGGAAACTGTACAAACCATCGCCAGCAATGCCACACTTAATGAAATACGAGCTCC
>DASQIV010000178.1:0-5425 GCA_035631415.1 Pseudoneobacillus sp.
GATGAGTATGCCCATCTTCAAAAACAACATAGCCTTCTGTGTAATGAATATGATTGTTATCTTGAGTAGGGATAGGGGGTGAAGTCACATCTAGACATTGATGCACATGGCCTGAAGAAACACCTGTATAATCAACGGAACCGTGATTGTGATGAGGTACAAATCCTTGAACAAAATCATCCTTGCTAACTCTATTCATTTAACCACCTCATATATTAATTTTAAAAATCAATGGGTTTTTAGGAATGGGTATGTATTTTGATTGCTATATCCTTCTTGATGTTCCTTATCAATTTATTAGTTTTAATAGTTAAATATGTTAGGAAAAAAGAAAAAACGTAGCAGTAGCTAGCTAACTAATATAATAAGCCCAAGCGTTTGGACTTGGGCTGGTTAGCGTAGTTTAATGAATTGGTATGTCCGAAATCTTACCAATTACCTATGGTAAGGGTATCCACCATATCCATGATGGTGGTAGTGACCATGATGCCCATATCCATAGTGATGGTGGTGATACGGATACCCATAGCCAATACCTCCATAGCCAAGGCCAACTCCTAAATAACCAGGAAAAATTGCTCCTCCAAACATACCAGCCGAAGGGTAAGGACCAAAAGTTCCGATATAAGTTCTATACATATTTATCTCCTCCTCAGTTAAAATCACTATAGTGTATGTGATTATGATGAAGGATGAAAAGATCCTTTTAAAAATCAGGCTTATTCGACCAAAGTGGTTTTCACTTGGTGCAAATCTTTATTCGTTACGTATATCTTCTAATGATTCCTTTAAAGGCATATATCTTTTGTAAAGGCTCTTTTCTAAATTAGTATGGAAAGTCAACTTTGATAAAGGATTTTTTGCAAAGTTTACATGGAAGAAATGAACAGCCTTCCTCCTTAAAAAGAGCCTTGATAAATGAAAAGAAGGGGAAATCAACATGCCAAGTGGAATACACCATATAGAAATGAATTTACCTATTGAGGATATTTGGAAGTTTGTAAAGGATATGGATAACTGGGCACCACTTGTACCTGGTTATATCCAACATAAAAAACTAAATGAGCGTCAATCTACCTGGGAATTTAAAAGTGACCTTGGAATAATGAAAAAGAAGGTAAGTTTAATGATAGATATTAAAGAGTGGATCGAACCAACAAAAGTGACTTTTCATTTAAAAGGGATAAATGAGAAATTTAATGGGAGCGGTTATTTTAGAGCGGAATCCATAAGTAAAGATAAAACAAAAATGACAGGATTTCTTGATATTAATGCAGAAGGGGCAATGGGAGGTATGGTTAATAATATATTAAAAACCGTTGTTCCCAATACTGCCGAAGAATTAGCTGAAGCCATCTCATTGAAATTAGAGGAGTTAAAAATAAATTAAGGTTTGAAAGAATCGATCCCTAAGGCCATCGCATATGTGATGGCCATTTTTTGTGGAAATATCAGTAGTAAAGAAGTGTAAATGATTTAAAGATTTTCGAGGATACTATGAATAAATACAAAATGATTAAAGGAGGAGAAGATATTTTGAGAAAATGGATAAGTATCTTTTGTATCTTATTTTTATTTTTTGGTTTTGTACCAATTTCAGAAGCAACAAGTTCATTCAATGATGTCAAAAATACGCATCGATTTATTAATGAAATAACCTTTTTAACGAATAAAAATATTATTACTGGTTTTCCAGATGATAGCTTTAGACCAAGTCAATCTGTAACTCGAGCTCAAGCTGCTATAATGATTGGACGAGCAGTAGGGTTAAACGGCACACAACGTGAAACAACCTTTAAAGATGTAGGTTCAAGTGTTATTGCATCAGGATATATCGATTCTGCAGTTAGTAGGGGGATTATTCAGGGATTTCCCGACCATACATATCGTCCTAATGATCCTGTAACTAGAGGGCAGATGGCCATTTTCCTATCGAGGGCCTATGGTTTACAAGAAGAAACAAATGTATCATTTTCAGATATTACACCTAGTATGGCGGCTTACACACATGTAAAAAGAATCTTAGCCGAAGGCATCACAAATGGTTATCCGAATGGAACTTTTAAACCGAACAATCCAATTTCAAGGGCCGATTTTTCTGCATTTATGGCTAGAGCCATCGATGACAGTTTTAAAAATATGGATAAAAATGTAAATGAACTCGCCGCTCATTTTATTGATGTTGGGCAAGGAGATAGTAGCTTAATCGTAACACCTAGCGGAAAGACAATATTAATTGATGGTGGTAGAATTACCGCTGGAGAAAAAGTAGTTTCTTATTTGAAAAAGGCAGGAATTACATCAATTGATTTATTAGTTGCCACACATCCGGATGCGGATCATATTGGCGGTTTATTGGATGTGTTAAGTGAATTTCCAGTCAAAAAGGTCCTTGATAGTGGTGCTCAACATACGACAGATACCTATTTGGATTATCTGACCCTTATACGCCAAAAGAATATTTTGTTTGAAGTAGCTAAGGAAGGAAGTACCATTCCACTAGATAACGATATTCAAATAACCGTTTTAAATAGTGGGAACGGATCAGATGATCTAAATGCATCATCAATTGTATTAAAAATCACCTTTGGTCAGATTAACTTTTTATATACTGGTGATGCAGATGTAGGACAAGAATATGAAATGGCAACTAACTATAATGTTGAAGCAGAAATATTAAAAGTAGGACACCATGGGTCCAATACATCCTCGAGTCAGCTTTTTATTAATGAAGTAAAACCAAAAGTTTCTATACTATCTTATGGTGCAGATAATTCTTACGGCCATCCAACCAGTGAGGTTGTAAATCGCCTTAAGGCGGCAGGCTCAAATCTCTATTCTACAGCTATTTCAGGAGATATTATCGTAAAAACAGATGGAAAGATATATCAAGTATCAACCCAACCATGGGTTAGTGGTACAGCACCAATTGTAACCAATCCAACACCACCTAATCCAACACCTAAACCAGCACCTTCAACAACAACTTATTCCATTGATTTAGTAAGTGTAAATCGTGATACAGAGGTTGTGACAATTAAAAATATTGGTAAGAACAATACGGATATGTCAGGTTGGAGACTAGTTAGTGTGGATGGCAACCAAACATTTTATTTTCCAAGCGGATATATTTTAAAAGCTGGAGCGACTGTTTATATAAAATCAGGTAGTAAAGCCGTTCATAATCCTCCAACGACTTTAAAGTGGACAGGTGCATATATGTGGGATAACACTGCTAAAGATGCTGCTGAAATATACAATCCGACTGGTGGTTTAGTTGATGCTATCAGGTAAGTATACGATTGATCGATTTGAAGGGAATCTGGCTGTGTTATTATTTAGAAAAAATGAAACGATAGAAGTGACAATTCAAAAGGGGCAGCTGCCTGTTGAAGCAAAAATTGGGGATATAGTCGGTATCAAGATTCAGCCAGATGGTTCTTTGATGAAGGTTGAAATTTTAGAAGAAGAAACTGAAAAAACAAAAGAAGTAGCTAAAAGGCTTTTAAAGGAAATATTAAATTCAACAAAACCCTCTACATAATTAGTAGAGGGTACACATTTTTTTGATTTTTTATTTTATATTAGTCATTCCTAATGCGTAGTTATCCCATAGAATATTTTCTATGAGATCTTTTTGGTGTGCTTCATATCGAATCATTAGGACAATTTCTGATGATATTCTTTTGCTTGTTTTCTTACTTTTTTTAATCAGATATAACTTTAATAAAAAACCTAAAATAAGTCCAACAACCGCACCAATAATCCCCCAAATGATTGGCCCCCATTTTAAAACATAACCATAAATAGACCCTAAAAGCATTAGGCATGTTCCTATTATCGCAGCTGAATCAAACAAACTAAATCCGTCTGCACGATGAATCGTATCAAAAAGTTTTCTTGGTTCGGTACGTTTATCAAGCGGAGCAGCAAAAATTTTCTCTTTGGAAATACCATTTTGTTCAAGCTCACTAATAGCCAATTCTATAAATATGGAATTCTCAAAGGTTGCGATAACCAACATTGTATCTCACTCCTAGGAATTAAACAGGAAACTTAAACTCTGAGTTTTGGTAATTTTGTCGTAAAAATTTAGACATTTCTTTTTCAAACAATTTATTATATTCAACTGCACAAGTGTAAGCGTCATAAATTATAAACAAATAAATGGAAGGTAAATAAAGTAACCATTGTTTGTCTAATTCTTCCTTTGCCTTAATAAATTCACCCACCATTGTGTGCTTAATGCCTAATGGAATGTGACCAAAATACAAAATGGCAACCGTATATCCAAATATGAAAAACCCAGGAATGATTTTGTGTATATATAAATGTCCTAATCCAGGAACTAAAGCGGACCATGCTGCAGCAACCCAAGGATTTCTTTTATCTAAGTAATTAATGTCCCATGCACCTAATGATAAAGGTGAAATTGGTGCATCTTCTCGATCCGTTAATAGGTATTGCTTATTCATATCGATTGTGGTTCGATAACTATCCCATATTCCTAACATATAAATGCCTACATACAGCATTAACCATCGCTCTTCAAGTACATTAATTGCCTTATCAAAGTCGCCTATTAAAGAGTAGTATATGCCGGTATTAATTTTTGCGTAATTATTAATAAATAATTCCCACAAGATAAGGATAAAGGCGGATAAATATCTATGCTGTAACAAATGACCGAATCCAGGATACGAGAAGGAAAAAAAGGCAACCACATAAGGATTTCTCAAATGAAGATGAGTTAATGAAAATTGAGATATATATGCTCTGTTTCTTCGTAACGAGGGAATCTTATTCAAAAAATACACTCCTAATATATATCATCTAGTCAGTGAGGTTTTATTTACCCCCGAAAAATAAGAACAATATTATATTTTCCTATTTGGATGATTAAATACCTATTGATAGAGAACAGAAAATGAAATTGGAAAAAATTATTAATTGCATGATAAAAGAAAGGATGTTATATTTATTTAGCTGATTCGACAGCAACGAAAAAAATAAGAGAAAAACCTTTTTTTTAATAAGTTTTTTTCGTAGAAGTTGACAATAAAGAAATTTTATAGTAAGATAGTTTTTGTCGATACGAATTTATTGACATTCTATTAAAAAGTATTGACCATTTAAGATATTTATTATAATGTTTAAAAGTTGTCTTTACCGAAACGTTGCTCTTTGAAAACTAAACAACCAAACATTAACCAAGGTAAGGCTTCTATTATAGAAGTTTTAAAACAGGTAAAAATCTAAATACTGATTTTTACTCAGCCAGAGTAACTTTATGAGCTAAATCATCTCTTTTTTGGAGAGTTTGATCCTGGCTCAGGACGAACGCTGGCGGCGTGCCTAATACATGCAAGTCGAGCGAATCTTTAGGAGCTTGCTCCTGAAGGTTAGCGGCGGACGGGTGAGTAAC
>DASQIV010000179.1:0-2471 GCA_035631415.1 Pseudoneobacillus sp.
TGGGGTCGGGAAGACGATGCCTTCGCTTGTTCAGTAGATACCATATTCGGAAAACATTTCAGAGTAGACAAAGAAACTTATCATCTATGGCATCCAAACAGTAAACGAAATGGATATCCGAACTATAAAAATAATTATAACCTTTATCTTAAGTATACTAGGGCTAGAGGTAATGTTGAAGCTATGAAGAAGCTTTTCCACAACCGATTGACCATTAACAAAGCAAACATTTTAGGGAATGAAAAAAATGAATAAACTTAAATTATTGCTTATATCTAAGGATTTTAGTCAATGGATTCACACAGAGCGTTATTACCTACAAAAAGAATTATCACATATTACAGACCTAGTGGTTTGGCACGAACAAGGAAATATTCACCATATTCTAAATAAGATAAAATTTGTCCCAGACTTCATCTTAATTTATCTTTATGGTTCGAGAAATTGTCCTTCCATTACCGGGCTTGATACTTTAGATATTCCATATGGAGTATACGTAGAAGATGTTCATAGTTTGAAGGACTTCCCTAATAGTGTAAATGAAAATAACATTAAACATATTTTCAATTGCTATAGGGATGCCTTTATCAAAAAATATCCACAATTTACAGATAAAATGATTTGGTTCCCACACCATGTTAATTTAAATCTTTTTAAAGATTTAGGTAACCCAAAAGATATTCCAATGCTTATGATGGGTGCCGTTAATAAACATTATTATCCTCTTAGGTACAGAATACTAAGAATGTTATCAGAACATCAGGATTTTGTGTATCATCGACATCCTGGTTATCGAAATATATCTGACAAGGAAGGGAAATTTGTAAGGGAAAAATATGTGATGGAAATTAACAGGGCTAAAATATTTTTCACATGTGATTCGATTTTTAAGTACCCTGTAAAAAAATATTATGAGGTCCTCGCATGCAAAACACTCCTGCTTGCGCCTGACTCAAAAGAACTATATGACCTAGGTTTTCGGGACGGAGAAAATTTTGTTGCCATAAATAAACATGATTTCTTAGAGAAAGCTGAATATTATTTGCGGAATGAACAAGAACGTGAAAGAATCGCCAACAACGGTTATAACCTAGTTCGTGAGAAACATTCTACACAAATTCGGGCTAAAGGACTTATCACAATAATTGAAAAAGTTCTAAATAAACCTTCTAACGATTCGAGAAAAAGCAGTAATGAGTAAAGATTACTAGTTAACTTACTCAATAACCTACCATGTCTATCCAAACTAAGGAAGCTGTTAAATTCCCCCACTATTTATCCTATGAGCTTTAATCTTCTCTATTTATTCGGAGTCATAAAGTAATCTTTTCCTAAAACATTATGATAACGGAAAAATGTAGATCCCCGCAGTCATGGGCAATTCATTATTTACTGTAACCTGTTAAAAAATAATTTACTCCAAATAAAGAAAGGAAGTGATCGTTTGAAGGTGCTTGTAACAGGCGGTGCTGGATTTATAGGCTCACATATTGTTGACTGCTTAATTAAAGAAGATTACCAGGTAGTTATTGTTGATAATTTATCTTCTGGATTTATAGATAATTTCAAAAAAAATATTATCTTTTATCCTCTAGATATAAATGATGCTGCTCTAGATAATATATTCTTTATTGAAAAACCTGAAATCGTCATTCACCAAGCAGCACAGGTTTCAGTTAAAGAATCCATGGACGATCCTATGAATGACTGTAAACAAAATATTAATGGAACAATCCATTTATTGGAATGTTGTAAAAAGCATAAGGTGAAAAAAATTATTTACGCTTCGTCTGCTGCAGTTTACGGTTTACCAGAATATGTTCCAATCCCTGAAACTCATGTTCTCAGTCCAGAATCTTTTTATGGTATTTCGAAAGTAACATCAGAAGCATACATTCGGCTTTATTCAAAACTATGTGGTTTAAAATATACGATTCTCCGTTATTCAAATGTATATGGACCGAGACAGAGTATAGATGGCGAAGCAGGGGTGATAAGGATTTTTTTAGACCGTTTTAAACAGAATAGACCGGTAACGATTTATGGTGATGGAAACCAAAAAAGGGATTTTGTTTATGTAAAAGATGTTGCAGAAGCTAATCTTCTCGGCATTAAGCATGCGGATAATGAGGTCATTAATATCAGTTCAAATACATCAAAATCGATTAATGAGATTGTTATCTTGCTTTCCATATTATTAGGAAAAAAGAAGGAGAAAATTTATATATCTGAAAGACCTGGAGATATTCGGGATAGCTGCCTTTCAAATCAAAAAGCACAACACCTACTACACTGGGAGCCAAATTTTTCGTTAATTAAAGGCCTAGAGGAAACTATTAATTCGTTATAAACATAATAAAAATAGAATAATAGAACCAAAGACACCTGAATAGACTAATCCAGAATGCCTTTTGTTTACAATCTGGTAGGAGCTAAGATTTAGCTCCTAATTACAGATTATATTTTTAAAA
>DASQIV010000180.1:0-8057 GCA_035631415.1 Pseudoneobacillus sp.
GCTCCGGCTTTACCTAGTGCTTCTCTTACTAATTCTTCATGAGCACGCGGAACAAACACGACCAATTTCTTTAGTTTTGTTTCATAAGTAGGAAATAGCACCTCAGTATCTGTTAATCCTAGTGCATCAGCTAAAAGATCATTCACGCCACCTTTTGCCACGTCCAAGTTTGTGTGTGCTGCATATACAGCTATGTCATGCTTAATTAACTTCTCTATAAGCCGACCAGTAGGATCTTCAGAAGTAATTCTCTTTAGTGGTCTAAAGATAGGTGGATGGTGAGCAATAATGAGTTGGACATCTTTTGCTATCGCTTCATCCACAACCTCATCTAATACATCAAGAGCGACCATAACATTACGAATTTTCCTACTAAGATTCCCTATTTGTAGTCCTACTTTGTCTCCTTCCATCGCTAAACTTTTAGGAGAGAAACTTTCAAATACTTGTATAACTTCATATCCGTTCACTGTTTTCAATATTTAAAACCTCCTCTACCATTTTAATTTTACCCTTTAATTCTTCTGTTTTTTGAAGAATCTCTTCTGACTTGGTTGCGGTAGATAGCTGATTCAGAATATTTTCCCAGTTTCTTTTTTCCTCTAACCATTTCTTTTCAAATACCTTATCCTGGCTTTCTATCAAAAACGGCCCCATTAATAATTTCTTATTTCTGTCAACCGAATATGGTTTATGGGGATTTCCTCTTTCAGCTACTAAAACCTCGTATATTTTCCCATCTTCTTCGAGAATTTTTTCGTCAATTAGTTCCCAGTTATTTTCTATTAGCCATTCTCTAATAGAAATAGCACTTATATTTGGCTGGAGTATAAGTCTCCTAACTCCAAGGAGTTTATCTTTTCCTGCTTCCAATATATTCGAAATTAAAGTTCCACCCATTCCGGCAATCGTAATGCAATCAACTTCTTCAGGAGCAATAACTTCTAAACCATTTCCCTTACGCACAGAAATCTTCTCAGTCAAACCCTCTTCTGTAACTTGACGAACTGCTGATTGAAAAGGACCTTCTACTACTTCTCCTGCTATGGCAAAGGGCACTTTACCCTTTTTTACCACATTACAAGGAAGATAAGCATGATCAGAACCGATATCAGCTAAACGTGCCTCCTCTGGGATCAAATCCGCGACTACTTGAAGACGAGTTGATAATTTTTCTGAATTCATAAAACCACACCATTCATAATATCTATTGTTTATACTTTTTATAGTATAAGAAAAGCAGGAGGACCTTGTCTAGTTGTCTAATTTTATAAACAAAAAAGTTCTCTGCATTTGCAAAGAACTTTTTTGTATTTACCTATTTTAGAGTTGCTAACCAATCTGCTACAGCATCAGCTTGATCTGCAGCTACCATATTAGCTGGCATTGCGCCTCTACCTTTTGTGATAACTTCTTTAATTTGATCTTTCGATAAACGATCACCAACGCCTTTTAAAGCTGGGCCTACCCCACCTTGATATGCGTCACCGTGACATCCAATACAAGATTGCTTGTAAAGATCTTCTGGGTTAGAAGAAGCCACTTCTTCAGTCTTTGGTTCTTCGCCGCCTTCAGCTTCTTTAGTGATCTCTTCATTGTCACCAAGACCTTTAAATGATAGGAAAAACATTAGCCCGATACCAAAAACCATAATTAATACGAATGGTACAATCGGATTACGATTCATTTTACATTACCTCCCTATGTAGAACATCTGACTTTAGTGTGTACAAACAATAACTATTTTACTTGAAAAATGTAGGAAGGGAAAGTATTTATCATAACTTTTATAGTAGAAAAATGAAATATTTTAGTTTTAACATCCAATTTCTCTGGAAATAACCATTCTTTGGACTTCAGAAGTACCTTCACCAATTTCTAAAAGTTTTGCATCTCTCATAAATCTTTCAACATGGTAATCTTTCATATAGCCATATCCACCATGAATTTGAACAGCTTGACTCGTCACTTCCATACAAATCTCGGAAGCATAGAGTTTGCACATCGACGCTTCTTTAGAAAACTTTCTACCTTGATCTTTCAACCATGCTGCTTTATATACCATCGTTCTTGCTAATTCGATTTTAAGAGCCATATCTGCTAGCTTAAATTGTATGGCTTGGAATTGAGAAAGACTTCTTCCAAATTGTTTTCGCTCTTTTGCATATTGTAAAGCTTTTTCATAAGCAGCTTGTGCAATCCCAACAGCCATGGCACCAATTCCAATTCTACCTCCGTCAAGAGTGATTAGAAATTGTTTAAAACCTTCACCTTTTTTTCCTAACAAATGATCAGTAGAAACATGAACATCTTCCATAACAAGTTCTGTAGTATTGGAAGCATTTAAACCCATTTTCTCATAGTTATCAATTACCTTGAAGCCCTTTGCATCTGTTGGAACTATGATGGCACTGATTTCTTTTCTTCCATCTTTTTGATCGGTTATCGCTGTCAATGCTAAATGCTTTGCATAACTTGCATTTGTAATAAAACATTTACTTCCATTTATTACAAATTGTCCATTTTTTTCAATGGCTGTTGTTTGTGTACCACCTGCATCCGAACCAGCATTTGGTTCGGTTAAACCAAATGCACCAAAAGATTCCCCAGTACAAATTGGAGTTAAGTATTTTTGTTTCTGTTCTTCTGTTCCAAATAAATTAAGTGGGGCACCACCTAATGATATATGTGCTGAATAAGTGATTCCAGTTGAACCGCAAGCTCTACTTAACTCTTCTACAACGATTGCAAAGCTGACTGTGTCAGCCCCACCACCACCGTACTCTTCCGGAAAAGGTAGTCCCATCATCCCCATTTTTGCAAGCTTTTGGAAAGGCTCGATAGGAAATTCTTTTGTCTTATCGCGTTCATAGGCTCCTGGAGCAACTTCTTCCTCAGCAAACTCTCTTATCATTTTACGTATCATTTCTTGTTCACTCGTTAAATCAAAATTCATTTTCATCCCCCTTAATGTATGCGCTTACTTTAATATTATAAGAGGGAAATGACAATTATCTCAACATTAAAAAATTTTTAAATATATTTTATTATATGAAAATAGAAATAATCAAAGTTAAAACGCCCAAAACTCCTGAAATAGTAAAATAAACTAATTTAAACCTAGTGCCTACAATAATCCATAACATACAATGAAAAAATAGAACAATATAAAGAAGAATATGGCTATTTTCAGCAAAATGATTCAAGAAATTTATGGTAAAAATCAGGGAAACAAACGCAGTAAAAACAAATGCTAAATGTGAGATTAACCCTTTTTTAATAAAATAATTTATTAAAAATACTCCACCTATCATAAATGTTAAATATATGGCAGTTTGCAATATAAAAGATAATTCAGTAAAATAAATGACAAAGACTGATGCAAACGCTAACAAGAAGAACCCTATACTTCTAAAATTAAACGACACTGTTTTTTTCTTTTTTTCTTCTACTGTATGATTACCTTCAGTATATAAAGTGAGTAAAAAGTTGCAATATTGCTCAGGAAGTAAAGAAGATTCTTTCCAATATTCGATTTCTTTGATTATGATTTGTTTACGTTGTTGGTCCATTTTAAGCTCCTAATAAAAAATAGTTCACTTCTATATTAAGAAGTAAACTATTTTCTGACAACTATTAATTTTTACTTTATTTAAAAATAGCCTTATTCTAGGAAATCTTTTAGTCGTTTACTACGACTTGGATGTCTAAGCTTTCGAAGTGCTTTTGCTTCAATCTGGCGTATACGCTCTCTTGTTACACCAAATACTTTTCCTACTTCTTCAAGAGTTCGCGTACGACCGTCATCTAATCCAAAGCGAAGACGTAGAACGTTTTCTTCACGGTCAGTCAAAGTATCAAGAACATCTTCCAATTGTTCTTTTAATAATTCATAAGCTGCATGTTCAGATGGAGAAGTTGCATCTTGGTCTTCAATAAAGTCACCAAGATGTGAATCATCCTCTTCACCTATTGGTGTTTCTAGAGAGACTGGTTCTTGTGCTATTTTTAAGATTTCTCTAACCTTATCAGGAGTTAAATCCATGTCCTCCGCAATTTCTTCTGGAGATGGTTCACGGCCTAAATCCTGAAGCAACTGTCTTTGAACTCTTATCAGTTTGTTGATAGTTTCCACCATATGAACAGGGATTCTAATCGTTCTAGCTTGGTCTGCAATGGCACGAGTTATCGCTTGGCGTATCCACCAAGTCGCATAAGTACTAAATTTAAAGCCTTTTCGGTAATCAAACTTTTCAACCGCCTTAATAAGGCCCATATTACCTTCTTGAATAAGGTCCAAGAAAAGCATTCCACGTCCTACATATCGTTTAGCAATACTTACAACGAGACGTAAATTTGCTTCTGCAAGGCGACGTTTTGCTTCTTCGTCTCCTTCTTCAATACGTTCAGCAAGTGATATTTCTTCTTCTCCTGAAAGTAGATCAACACGACCAATTTCTTTCAAATACATTCTTACTGGATCGTTAATCTTAATTCCTGGAGGCACGCTTAGGTCATTTAAATCAAATTCATCATCTTTTTCTAAGTCTTTTACTTTTGGATCTTCGTCTTCATCACTATCACCAACAAGTTCGATACCTTGATCTCCTAGAAATTCATAAAATTCATCCATCTGATGGGAATCTAACTCAAAAGAGGACATCTTTTCTGCAATATCGTCGTAAGCTAGAACTCCAGTTTTTTTACCAACCGCTGTTAATTGGGCTTTTATTTGATCAAGGGACAATTCTGTTTCAACCTCTTTTGAACCGGTTGATTTTTCAGTCATGTGGCCCCCTCCTTCCAAAATCACTTTAGCTATGTTCATTTTAAGGCTTTTTGCAATTGTAGAATTTCCATGGCAATTGCAGCAGCTTTCAAGAAATCTTTTTGTTTTTCTGCTTCTACTTTTTCAGCATTCTTTTCCTTTATCTTTAACAATTTAGGATAATTCAACACCTGTTTTAAATAATCATTTAATTCTTGTGGTGTCATTTCTGAATTAATAGACATCATTTCAAGTTCTGCGACAATTCTTTTTAGTTTTTCATCCTTGATATAATTAAGAAAAGCGCTTGGATCTGGTGAATTTCCCTCTTCGTAAAAACCTATCAAGTATGTCATAATTGCTTGATGTTCATCCACATTTAATGTTTGCCCACTAAGTAAGTCCTGCACTTTGTAAGCTACATCACTATTTCTAATCATGTGAGCAATTAATCTTCTCTCTGCCGTCTGATAAGCAGGGAATAAGCTTTTGACACTTTTTTTTGTAGTTGTAGTAATAGTAGGATTTTTTTGAGAAAATTGACCTTGCTGATTCTTGTTTTTCTTCTCAAAGTAGAAAATCTGTTTTTGTTGTTGTTTTAAGGCATCTAAAGATAGTGAAAACTCCCCAGCTATTTGCCTTAAATAGTGATCACGTTCAACTGCTTTATTAAGCTTACTAATTTCTCTTAATACTTCTTCGATATAAAGTAACCGTTCTCCTTCATTCTGAAGGTTTTTTCCCCTTCGAAAATAAAGAAATTTGAAAGACATCCAAGTTACTGTAGAGCCCATTACTTCATTGCGAAACTTTTCAGTTCCGAATTGTTTGACGTAATCATCTGGGTCTAAACCGTTTGGCATCATGGCAACCTTCACTTGCACCCCAGCATTAGTTAACATGTTACCAGCTCGGTATGCAGCTTCGATTCCAGCATTATCTGAGTCATAGCAAATCGTGACAGATTGAACGAGTTGTCATAACTGTCCCACATGCTCCTCTGTTAAGGAGGTACCCATTGTTGCTACTCCATTCTCTACTTCAGAGCGATCGGCCGCTATGACATCTGCAAATCCCTCAAAGAGAACGACTTGACTCGTTTTTCTAATAGTAGGTTTTGCTAAATGAAAATTATATAAAATTTTACTTTTATTGAAGATTGCTGTTTCGGGACTATTTAAATATTTTGGCTCATCTTGCCCTAATGATCTCCCTGAAAAAGCAATCGTTTTTCCGTGACGATCGAAAATAGGAAACATAATTCGGTTTCGAAAGCGGTCAAATAGACTATTGTCACTTTCTCGTTTAATGATTAGACCCGATTTTTCCAATATTTCCGGAGTGAAATTTCTCTTTAATAAAAATTTTGAAACAAAGTCCCAAGAATTTAAGGAGTAGCCAATTTGAAACTTTTTTATCGATTCCAATTGAAATCCACGTTCTAAAAGATATTCGAGAGCGTGTTGACCCTCTTTTGTATTTACTAATAAATGATGATAAAATTTGCGTAGCAGCTCATGTGCTTCTAGCATTTGTAAGACATCATCAGAAACCTTTTTTTCTTTTCCTAAATTCGAAGAATCAATGGACAACTCAATATTTGCTTTCTCAGCTAATTTTAAAGCTGTCTCAATAAAGGAATATCCTTCTAAATCCATTAAAAAAGAAAAAACATTTCCACCTGCTCCACAGCCAAAACAATGAAATATTTGTTTATCAGGCGATACCGAAAATGATGGGGAGTTTTCACCATGGAAAGGACATAAACCAAAATAGTTTCTGCCTTGTTTTTTCAGCTGGACATACTCACTGATGACTTCTACAATATCAACCGATTGACGGATTTCGTTAATTTTTTCCTCGGCAATACGTTCTGCCATGAGAACAACTCCATTATTATTTCGTGATTCAAAATTAAATTCCTTCAAAATTCGACAAAATTTTTGTTAATGATTGAGCAAAACGTTTTCTATCTTCCATTGTGAAAGTTTTAGGACCCTTTCCATAAATCTCCTGTTTCCGAGCTTTAGCCGAAAGATACCTTAAATCCAAGGCAGTATGAATAGTCCCCTCACTTAAGGGAATTCCCTTTGGCGATAGAACATAAACCCTTTTAGGTAGTCGGGTAGAGGCTAAGCCAATGTCCTGTGTAATCACAATATCGCCAGTAGAAACTTTATCCATTATGTACAAATCGACAGCTTCTTTATGGGTACAACGTACTTCCAAGGAGCCGCTACAGGATTTGAAGAAATATGTGCATATGATGCAACAAACAAAAAGTTAACAGAAAAAGATTTTGCTATTTCGACAATTTTCTTCTTTTACCGGACATGCATCAGCATCAACAAAAATTGTCGGAATGCCTGCTGTAATACTAGTTATTCTACATCACTCCGCTTTTTCCTTCTTTTAAGAAGAAGTTTTCATATATTAACATTGTGTCGAATTTTTTTAGGCCTCCTGCCTTGACATCTAACAATAAATAGTTTATTCGTTAAAATGCAAGTCTAAACCTAATATGAGACTTTTTTTATCACAATTTTTAATTATAGTATAGAAAAAATCAATTTTCCATGTTTTTTTACTATTTTCATTATAAAAACATATTTATAAAGTTTACTTTTTATTCGCAATATAAAAACACATGAATAATAAAATACCATGTGTTCGTGTTTTTTTAATTATTTTTTTATCCTTTTCTCTGAAGATGGTACAAGATCACATTTGCTGTCTCTTCCACTGCTTTATTTGTTACATCAATAACCGAGCAACCAATACGATCTACAACTTTGTGGAAATAGGTAATTTCCTCTTTAATTCTTTCTATGTTTGCATAGCTTGCTTGATCATTTAAACCTAAAGAAATTAATCGCTCTCGTCTAATGTTATTTAACTTTTCAGGACTTATTTTTAAGCCAAAACATTTTTCAGGTGGTACTAAAAACAATTCTTCTGGCGGATCAACTTCGGGAACTAACGGTACATTAGCTACCTTAAATCTTTTATGCGCTAAATATTGTGAAAGAGGTGTTTTCGATGTACGTGAGACTCCTACTAAGACAATATCAGCTTTTAAAATTCCCCTTGGGTCACGACCATCATCATATTTAACAGCGAATTCTATCGCTTCTACCTTCTTAAAATAATCTTCATCAAGCTTGCGAACAAGTCCTGGCTCGTTCAAAGGAGTGATTCCACACAGCTTTTGAATATGATCCATCAAGGGACCAATTAAATCACATGCATAGATACCTTCTTCTAAACCTCGCTTTTTCATATACTCTCT
>DASQIV010000181.1:0-6760 GCA_035631415.1 Pseudoneobacillus sp.
TTTTGCTCATATCTAGATACATAATCTTCAAGTTTAATTAATTGCCCCATCCAAGTACCCTGCTTTCTACTACTATGTATATATAATTTATTATGATTGAAGTGAAAAGGTAATCAAATTTTCATATTTTGGTGTTTGTAAAAGATTGGTTCTATACAACACTATATCTGTTGCCTGAAAAAGGAGAGACCTTTCCTGAAACAAATTTGACTCATCTAATTGGTTTGGATTAAATTCTTCTTCACTTGCCCATTTCCTCGCCAATGTAATATGTGGATGAAACGCTCTTTTCTCTAAATCAAATCCAGCTTGTCCACAAGCCTCAAATACTTTATTTCGAACAGTTTCAAGTTCCAGGCTTTTGTTTAATCCAGCCCAAAAAATTCTAGGAGAAGTCCTCATTCCAAATGTTCCAAGATGGGAAATGGTTAATGAAAATGCCTTTTCATCTCTCATTTGATTAAAAACTAATTTCTCAACTTCCTTAAGTTGATTTTGAGTGGCAAATCCTAAAAAAGCAAGAGTAATATGATAATCTTCTTTGTGAACCCACCTTTGAAAAGAAAGATTTTTTTGCAACATTTTTTTTGCCTCATCTAATTCAGTCTTAATGGAATCAGGTAATTTCACGGCTAAAAAGTAATGAGTTTTATTAGACATTTTTTACCACCTATCCTTTCTATCATTTGCCTTATTTGATTTATTTCTCTAAGATATAGTATATGTTACTTAACCAAAACAAAAGGAGACAGCCATGAAAATTGTTAATAATATAGCAGATCTTATCGGGGATACTCCGCTTGTAAAATTAAATCGTTTAAGTCCCAAAAATGGTGCAACCATTTATGTGAAATTAGAATTTTTTAATCCAAGTAAAAGTGTAAAAGACAGAGCTGCTTACAATATGATTGTACAAGCTGAAAAAGAAGGTAAGCTTACACCAGAATCTACCATTATTGAACCTACGAGTGGAAACACAGGGATTGGTTTAGCAATGAATGCGGCCGCTCGTGGCTATAAATCTATTCTAGTTATGCCCGATACTATGACTCAAGAACGGATTAATTTACTGAAAGCATACGGTGCAAAGGTAGTTTTAACTCCCGGTGATGAAAAAATGCCTGGTGCAATTAAAAAAGCACAAGAACTTGCAGCTGATATTCCTAATAGCTTTATTCCAATGCAATTTGAAAACAGCGCCAATCCAGATGCTCATCGACATTCAACTGCTTTAGAAATTGTTGAGGCGATGGTGGAAATCGGAAAACCTCTAACTGCATTTGTAGCTACTGCAGGAACTGGAGGCACGATAACAGGTACTGGTGAAGGTCTAAAGGAGCACTATCCGAATCTTCAAGTACATGTTGTTGAACCAGCTGGCTCACCGGTTTTATCCGGAGGAAAACCTGGAAAGCATAAGCTTGTTGGTACAAGCCCAGGTTTTATCCCAAAAATTCTTAACCAAGATATATATCAAGAAATTCATCAAATTAAAGATGATGAAGCTTATGAGACAGCTAGACGAATGGCTACAGAAGAAGGTATTCTTGTAGGTCCTTCATCTGGTGCTGCTTGCTTTGCAGCGATAAGAGTCGCAGAGCGTTTAACTCCTGAAGATGTGGTCGTTTGTATTGCATGTGATACTGGAGAAAGATATTTATCAAGTGACCTATTTTCCTAACAAAAATAACACCCAGCTGGGTGTTATTTTTGTTTACTCTTCTTTTAAGCTTTAGCTAACTCATAGATGGCCTGTGCATATATAGCTGTGGCTTTTAATAAATCTTCTATATACATATATTCATCTTTTTGATGAGCAATATCTTCTCTTCCAGGGAAAAGCGGTCCGAAAGCAACACCTGATTTTAATGAACGAGCATATGTACCACCACCAATTGAAATCAACTCAGCTTTTTCACCTGTTTGTTCTTCATATACCTTTTTAAGTGTTTGGATTAGAACATCATTTTCATCTACATGATGTGGTTTTGAATCAGAGTAGTTTTCGATTTTAAATCCTTTTTCAGACAAAATCTTATCCAGAATAGACTTGGTTTTTTCCATGTCATTTGTAACAGGATAACGTAGACTTACGCCTAGACGTCCTCCTGTATTTTTCTCATAAGACAAAGTCCCTATATTAATGGTTAAGTCTCCAGTAATATCATCTCGATAATTAACTCCTAGTTTAACTCATCTTGATTCATTAAAAAGGTATTCCGAAATAAAATGGAAAAACATTTGTGAAGAACTGTCAAGCTCCTGCTTTGCAATGAAATGAGCCAGAAAAAGTCCAGCGTTTTTTCCATTTTTCGGCTCCATACCATGAGCTGAAACACCTTCTACTTCTAGAAAAAATACACCATTTTCAATGTAGTATTTTCCGTCTAATTGGTGCTCTTTTAAATACGAATCAAAGTCTTGGACCATTTTTGTATGCTCCGTCTTTACGAGTAGTGATGCCTTTGCAAGATCAGGCACCATGTTTGATCTTCTACCCGATTGGAAATGTAAAACTTCAATCGGCTCAACGGATTCCTTTGAAGAAGTGATGTTGTAAACCATTTCAAAACCGGCAATCCCTTTTTCTGCATAGATAATAGGGAAATCTGCATCTGGTGCAAAGCCAATCGTTGGCATTTCTTCATGTTTAAAATAGTGGTCCACACATCTCCAATTACTTTCTTCATCTGTTCCAATGATCATTCTTACACGCTTAGATAACGGAAGATTTAAATCCTTAACGATTTTCATTGCATAATAGGCTGCCATAGTAGGTCCTTTATCATCAAGCGCACCACGTGCATAAATCTTTCCATCACGAATTTCTGCACCAAATGGGTCACTAGCCCAACCATCCCCTTCAGGGACAACATCTACATGACATAAAATCCCTACTAATTCATCACCTTGACCAAACTCCAAATGACCTGCTAAGTTTCCTACATTTTTACTAGTAAATCCATCTCTTCCCCCTAGGTTTAGCATATACATTAAGGCATCTTTTACGCCTTGACCGAGAGGAGCTTCTTCCGTTACATTCTCTTCATCTAAAAGGCTCTTAATATGTAATAGTTCCTGTGTTTCCTTAATCAAATCATCTTTACGTTTTTCTACTTCGTTCATCCAATTTATCATTCGTTATTAATCCTCCAGTAATAATATCTACAAGCATATTTTCCCACTTCTATGAAAAAAAAACTACTCCCAAGGATGGGAGCAGCTAAAAATGTTACTGTTTCTCTAATATTTTCATAATCGTTTCGTTACCATAGTCTTTAGCATAATCATAAGCTGTGTATCCATCAGAATCTTTAATACTCGGATCCGCTCCATTCTCTAATAGAACGTATACCATTTTTTCATTTTCATTAAATACTGCATTCATCAATGGAGTCGTTCCATAAATATCTACGGTATTTGGATTCGCACCTTTTTCAAGCAAAAGCTCAAAGGCTTCAAAGTTACCGTTAAAAATGGACCAATCTAAAGCAGTAGAGCCTTCGTCGTCTTGTTCATTAATTTTAGCTCCGTCCTTTATTAACATCTCAATTTGTTCGGTATCATTTTCACTCGCAGCTGTCATTAATGGGGTTGAAGCTTCAAATTCACTTTCAATGTCAGACAATAAATCCAATTTATCTAAGGCCTTAAAACCAAACCAACCACCTACTGCTACTAACACAAACAATACAATTGTAATAGTCAAACCTACCATAATTTTTCCAGTTGATTCTTTCAACTTCGTAGTAGCTTCTTCTGTAAAAAATTGCGACAGTGCATACAGTCTCTTCGGTAAATGAGGATGAGTAGATAGCTTTTCATTTAACCATGCAAAAAAACCAAACTCGGACTCAATTTGTTCCATATACACTTCATGATTGACCTTATGATACATTTCCTTTCCAATTGCTAAAATCGTCAACGCATTTATTGACGCATCTAATGATTGTACATAATATGCTGCATAACGGTCACAAGTATATTCACAAGCTCTTAGGTACGCATTTCCAATAAACGGAACCCACATCGCCGGTAAAAGAAGAAAACTAATCATCACATGTTTTCTTTTTAGATGAGCAAATTCATGAGCAAGAACAAATAACACTTCTTTCTCGGCTTGTTTTTCTATTAATTCAAAGATTTCGGAATACAATACGACCATATTTTTTCGAAAAAATCTTGTAGCAAAGGCATTTAGAATCCCTTCTGACTCCACTACATAAATATCAGGCACTTCCATAAGCCCCATATCTTTTGAAACTTGTACTGCTTTTTCATAAAGGTCAGGGAATTGCCTCTCACTTAACTTCACACCATTACGACGTACTCCAGCTATCATTAACCCATGAAGGAAAAAGGAAACAAGGATTAATGCCCCAATAATAAAAATACCGATAATGGAAAAGGCAAAAAAGATATATGTTAATATACCAAATAATAATACTAAGCCAAAATAAACATTTTCCCTAGGGTGAACTAATTGTTCACGTAGTGAAGAATTTTCCAAACTCATCAACCTTTCAAAATGATTTCATATCAATTGATTATATAGGAATACTATCGAGACTGCCTATGAGAAGTTTTTCCTTAATCCGGTTTATTTTTCCAAAAAATTCAAATAATTAATCATATCTTGCTTGTCCAGCACCATATGTATAATTACAAACTTTAAAAGGGAGATGATTAGATCATAAAAAAAGTGTAAAGAAATAATAATTTTTTTAGGTTTAGTGGAAATGTTCTGATAATATGGGTAAAATAGATATGTAGACAAAACTTCTTAGATTCACAAATATTGTATAATGATAAAGGAGATGTCTGGAAAAAAGAAAACTACATAAATGTTGAGAAGACATCATCTGTAAGGTTATGTCGGTCGCAGGAATTTGCCAATGGTTTTAATACAGGATAGGGAGTGGTTTTTTGAAGCCTTCAACTAACCGGATGTTAAACCGCATCAAATCCATCTACATGTTTATTAACAAAAATGGGCTTGTTACTACACAAGAACTTGTAGAGGAATTTGCTATTACTCCGCGTACCATTCAACGAGATTTGAATGTCTTGGCCTACAATAATTTAGTAGAAAGCCCAAGCCGCGGCATTTGGACAACTACAGAAAAAAAAGTGAAGATTTCATCATAAAGATAAATAAATCAAAAGAAATCGCCTAAAAAGGCGATTTTTTTTATGGCTGATAATTCATTAGCTCTTCTAATTCCTCTTCTGAGAGTTCACGATATTCACCAAGTTCTAACGTTTCATCTAGCTTCAAAGGTCCCATTGAAATACGTTTTAAATAGACAACCCTTTTTCCTACAGCTTGGAACATTCTTTTCACTTGATGGAATTTACCTTCCGTAATCGTTAATTCAATATCTGACATTAATCCTGATTTTAAAATTTGTAACTCTCCAGGTTTCGTTTCATATCCATCGTCTAAAGTGACACCTGCTTGAAACGCATGGATATCTTCCTCCGTAACTTCTCCCTCAATAACAGCGAAATAGGTCTTCGGAACATGCTTTTTCGGAGATAAGAGTCGGTGTGCTAACTGTCCATCGTTTGTTATTAATAGAAGCCCTTCCGTATCCTTGTCTAAACGTCCAACTGGAAATGGCTCGTATACTTGGTCTTCAAGTTCTAATAAATCTATTACCGTTTCATCTCGATTATCCTCTGTAGCAGAAATAACTCCCGCAGGCTTATTCATCAATAAATAAATAAATTCTTTGTAAACCACTTCTTTTCCATTTATCGTAACGATATCCTTTTTGGGATCAATATGTTCTTTTGCGTCCTTTACCTTGGTACCATTAATCTGTACCGCTCCATCCTTTAATAACTTTTTCACTTCTTTCCGACTACCAAAACCAAGGTTTGCAAGCATTTTATCAATTCTCATTTTAAACCTCCAATGGAATATATAGGCAAACGTCTAAACATAAATATGTATTTATACATAGACTATTATCGATATTAGATATTAAACTACGAGGAGCGAATGCTATGTATTATCATCCACAAGAACAAGGGTTATTTTACCCTACTCCCGACTTTCAAACTCAAGACTATCGTCAATTTCCAGGTGGTGGCTTCCCTGGTGGCGGCTTTCCAGGTGGTGGAGCCGGTCAAGTTGATAGACGACTTGATCGACTTGAAAGACAGGTTCAACAACTAGACCGTCGCGTGGACCAATTAAATCGCCGTCTAAGAAGAGTCGAAAGACAATTAGGATACCAACAATTTAATGAGCAGTGGTAAACCAAAAAACGTAATGGCCTTTAAAAACAGTGGGTGACTCTATTTTGAGTCACCCATTTTTTATACTCGTAATCTCAGCTTTTCTTTTATACGGACTGCTCTTTCACCGAACAATAAGTATACCAGCTTCGAGCGGAAAGCAAGATAAAAGTAAACGGCAGCTCCAACAATGGCACAGACCCCAATAATAATAATCGATTGAAACTTTGATTCAGTTGATAAAAATAAAGTTAAAATCCAGTATGCAATAGATGAAGAAGCAAGCATTGCCGCAGAAAAAATAACAATTAAAAGACTTCTTCTCCATACAAATCGTAATGGATATCCTGCAAACTTTTTAATGACAAAAAAGTTAATAATAATGGCTGCACCGTATCCAATTGCGGTTGCAAGGATGGCACCTTTTGTTTCAAGCAATTTAATTAACGGAATGTTTAAGCTTAATTTTAAAAGCAAGCCAACAAGTAAGCTTAAAATGGTAAAACGCTGTTCA
>DASQIV010000182.1:0-6329 GCA_035631415.1 Pseudoneobacillus sp.
AATCAAGCGTGGAATCAAAATAATTATCAAGCATTATTAAACAGGTATGGAATTCCATCTGAAGTAGCGGCAAAAATTAAAGAAAATCCGGAATGGAGACTTCACCCTTTTTATAAATATATGGGTGATGTGAAAAATAAAAAAGTGCTCCATTTAATGGGTTCTAATGGAGTGAAAGGTGTAGCTCTATCATTAATGGGAGCAATTGTTACCATTGTAGATTTTTCATTTGAAAACGAACGGTTTGCTACCGATTTGGCACAAGAGGCAGATGTATCGTTAAAATATGTTGTTGCTGATGTCTTAAACTTGCCAAAAGATGTGGTATCAGAAGAATATGATATTGTCTTAATGGAATTAGGCGTTTTACACTATTTCCTTGACTTACAGCCACTATTTCAAACGGTAGGGAAACTTCTAGCGAGCGATGGACAATTTATTCTGCACGAATTTCACCCAATCTCTACAAAATTAATTACCTCGAGCGGGAAAAAGCATAAAGTGGTTGGTAATTACTTTAATCCTTCTATCGAAAGCTCAAGTGTCGCTTTTTCCAAGCATGTATCGGATCCAAATCAAACCGAACTGACAGAGGTATTGCAACGAAAGTGGACATTAGGAGAGGTCATTACGGCAGTCGGTCAAACAGGACTTAGAATTTTAAATCTAGAAGAAGAGCCAAATCATAAAATACATGATATTGGCTTACCCAAGACGTATACGCTTGTTTCTAAAAAGTAACGTTTAAACCACAGTCTTTATGGACTGTGGTTTTCCTTTTCACTATTTTTACTACCATGTTCATGAAGAATTGGAAATGGTTTTTGCGGATAGTCGTCGTCTAGAGATAAAGACTATTTTTAAGAGGTGAAGATATGAATGTAATAACGACTCTTAAAGACAAAAGGCGAGACAAGCAAATAAAATATGAACGCACAGTTCTTCGAGATTTATCGATAAATATGTTAAAAGCCAGTGTGCAAAGATTATTCGGTTCGACAAGATTTACCCAAAATTTATTACTGCAAACGGGGATTGAGGAAGCTTGCTACGATGTGGCGATAGAGGCATTTTTGCTCGGAGCAAAGTATAGTCGTTTTGGTTATTATGGCGAAAGCATGGAATCGATCCACCAGCGTTGTGAAACGGAAGAAAAGCATTTAATCGATACCCTTTATAATTTTCTATTATATTTAGGGTCTTTTGATGAAGGTGTGTATAGTGAATCACTTTATTACTTATGTGAACAGTATGTAGGTGAGTGGTGGGGAGAGGGCTTTAGAAAAGGGGAAAGAAGACACAAGCTTCGTCTTCATTAAATACTTAAGGCATTGCCCATTAAAAGTAAGTCTTTTTGCGTAAAGGTTGAATAAATGGGCTAAAGCTATTTTATGTTCTAAAAACCATTCCTGTCCCATATAGTGAAATGAATAGGGACGAGCAGGAAGGAATGGTTTTTTCGTGAAGAGAAAAATAAAAATAGGTGCATTCACTCTAGGATTGCTTCTTTTGTTTTTAATCTTGCAATATGACTTTATGGAGGATGACTCCTGGAATTCGTGGAACCTTCCTCTTTCAGGGAAAATTATTTTGATTGACCCTGGACATGGGTATCCAGACCCCGGTGCTGGTCCTAAGGATGCCTATGAAAAGGATATTGCTCTAAATGTTTCGTTAAAAATGAAGGATTATCTTCAAGAGCAAGGTGCACTAGTCATTATGACAAGAGAAACAGATACTGATTTAGCCGACCCTGGTTTAAAAGGGTATAGTAAAAGAAAAGTCCAAGATTTGAAAAGACGTATGGAAATGATTAATGATTCCCAAATTGACTTTTTCTTGAGTGTACACTTAAATGCTATACCAGAACCACAATGGAGAGGAGCACAACTATTTTATTCTCCACAATATATCGAAAATAAAAGAGCAGCAAAGTTTATTCAAGAGGAGCTTCGTCGTAATCTAGAAAATACAGACCGTAAAGCAAAACCTAGTAATAGCATTTATTTGTTGAAAAATGCAGAGAAACCGGGAGTGCTGGTTGAAATCGGGTTTCTTTCAAATCCTGAAGAACGAGAAAAATTAAAAAGTGAAGAATATCAGGATCAAGTAGCGGCATCTATTTATAATGGAATATTACGGTATTTTTCTAACGAAAATAAAAGAAATTAAAGAGGGCTAGCTTAGCCTTCTTTTTGCTATTAAAACCATTCATAGATATGTATATAATGGTGTGATGCAGTTAACTGTAATTAATTGAAAATATGATATACTGTGTATATTGGAAACTTTTATTCTAAGGTGGGTGTTTAGTATGTTAACGGAAGCACAAGTGAGAGAAGTCTTAAATGGTTTAAAGGAGCCCTTTTTACATAAAACGTTAGGCGAGGTAAACGCCATTGAAGAAATCAAGATAAAAGAAGATAAAAATCATGTCAGTGTAAAAATTGCCATAGCGAAGACAGGTACTGCAGAACAGTTACAGCTACAAACTCAAATTGTCCAAGTTTTAAAAGAAGCTGGAGTCGACTCTGTAGGATTACGTTTTAGCCAATTACCAGATGAAGAGTTATTAAAACACCAAGTCTCAACTGAAAAAGACGCAGGTCTATTAGGGGCTGGAAGTAAAACCACATTCGTTGCGATTGCGAGTGGTAAAGGCGGAGTGGGGAAATCTACTGTTTCTGTAAACTTAGCTGTTTCGCTTGCTAGACTTGGCAAAAAAGTCGGATTAGTAGATGCGGACATTTATGGATTTAGTGTCCCAGATATGATGGGAATAACGACAAGACCCGTAGTGAAGAATGAAAAAATTCTACCAGTTGAACGCTTTGGAGTAAAGGTAATCTCAATGGGCTTTTTTGTAGAAGACAATGCACCGATTATTTGG
Source organism: Pseudoneobacillus sp. (assembly GCA_035631415.1). Taxonomy (GTDB): domain Bacteria; phylum Bacillota; class Bacilli; order Bacillales; family Cytobacillaceae; genus Pseudoneobacillus. The sequence continues at coordinate 2,891 of DASQIV010000182.1, forward strand.
CGTGGACCGATGCTTGGTAAAATGCTAAACAGCTTCTTTAATGAAGTGGAGTGGGGAGATCTAGATTATTTATTATTAGATTTACCACCAGGTACAGGGGATGTTGCATTAGATGTTCACACCATGCTGCCAAGCTGTAAAGAAATTATTGTCACAACTCCACATGCTACAGCCGCATTTGTAGCAGCACGTGCTGGAGCAATGGCACTTCGTACAGAACATGAAATTTTAGGTGTGATTGAGAATATGTCATACTTTGAAAGTAAAGTTACTGGTGAAAAGGAATATGTGTTTGGCCAAGGTGGAGGAGAAAAGCTTGCTGAGGAATTACAAACAGAGCTTTTAGGAAAACTTCCATTATCACAACCAGACTTTGATGAAAAAGACTTTGCACCGTCCATATATCAAGTGGAACATCATTTAGGCAAAACCTATTTAGGAATTGCTGAAAAGGTAGTTACATTATTAGAGAAATAAGAAAAGAGGCTGAATTTTTTCAGCCTCTTTTTTTATCATTATTAACCACTACTACCGCCAGAATCGCCACCGTCTCCACCGCCGCTTTTATCTCCTTCACTTTTTCCCGTTGTTTTAATCTCTTCGGCAGCTTTAATTAGAATTGACTGTATTTTCACCTTAAATAGTGGGCTATCAAAGGTCTCTGAAATAGCCGACTGAAGATGTTCTTTATATTCTTTGCTTTTCAATACATTGATTAGTTCTTTTTCTAGCTCAGGGTCTTTTAATATTTCTATCATCATTCCACGGTATTCAGGATCCTTCATTAAATCCTTTAAGAGTTTTTCATTTTCCTTTTTCATACTTTTTGCAACACTTTCAGCAAATTTAGGATCTTCAAATGACTTTTTCCAAAAATCTGCACCCTTATCAGAGGTTAATGTTTTTTCAATCGTATCCATTACAATTTTTTGATCCATCACTAATTTTTGTTTCATTCCATCATCAGACATAACCTCTTGGATCGCTTTTTTTCCATCATCAGTTTTCAGTATATCGACTACCATTTTCTTTGTTTGCTCGTAATCCGGTTCTCCACCACTAGTTGGATTTCCAGAACAACCAGTGATGGTTAACATGAAAAAGCTGAGGAGGAGCAATCTATTTTTTCTATACATAACCAAGCTCCTTTCACATATCATTCCTTAATGTTAGGATGAGAAAAAAAGGAGAAATTATTCAACCTAGATTTTTCAAACATGGATTGATACAATCAATGAGGAAAGTAATCTTTTTTTGGAGGACAAGTATGTGACTAGCCGTAATTGGGTAAAGTTATTTCTTACTACACTACTTTTGGGTGGCGTAACAACTGGAATTGTTGGTTTTGTAGTTAGATGGGATGAATTCCAGCCTATATTTGCAAGCTTACATATCGGTGAAATTTTATCGATTTTAATATGGTTAATAGGGGTAGGCCTCATTTTTAGTATTTTAAGTCAAATGGGTTTTTTCGCTTATTTAACCGTTCATCGGTTTGGATTAGGAATTTTTAAATCGGTGAAATTATGGAATGCAGTTCAAGTTGTTCTAATTATTTTTGTTTTGTTTGATTTAATTTACATACGTTTTGCAGCCTTTGCAAAAGCGGACGAAAGCATGTGGCCATACGTAGGCTTAGCTCTATTTTTATTAATAGTTGGAATAATTGTAGCGTATGTAAAAGCGAAACAAACAAATAAAGATGCTTTTATTCCGGCATTATTTTTTATGGTTGTTGTAACCGTCATTGAGTGGGTTCCCGTTTTACGTGTGAATGAAAAAAGTTGGTTATATCTAATGATCATTCCGCTATTAGTATGTAATGCCTATCAATTATTGATCCTACATAAGTTAAATGAAAAATCTACAATGCAAAAACAACAAAAAACAAAGCCGTCCAAGTAGGATGGCTTTGTTTTTTGTTGTTTATTATAGTTGGACCAACAAGAATTAGCGGATTTCACTTGATTTTGAATCACCGTTTGCAATCATCGCTGAAACAGTAACTAATTTTAGTCCTTTATTATTTAAATCATCTAGAATTTTTGGTAATGCCTTTGCCGTTTGTTTTGCTGAATCTGATGCATGTAGGAGTAAAATATCTCCCTTTTTAGCGCTTTTTACATTGGAAATAATCACTTCAACTCCTGGGTTAGTCCAGTCTTTTGAATCCACACTCCAATGAACAACTGTGTATCCAAAACGGTCAGCAGCTTCTAATGTTCTTTTATCAAAGTGCCCTGTAGGAGCCCTTAATAGTTTAATGTCTTTAATATTTAATTTGTTAAATGCCACTTGTGCTTTTGAAATGTCCTTTCTAATGTCGTTATCCTCTAAGTTTGAATAATCTACATAGGAATAACCTAACATGCCAATTTCATAACCAGCTTTTACAATTCTGTTTACTAGATCTGGATGTCTTTCAGCCCATGAAGCGGATAAGAAAAATGTCGCTGATTTAATTCCTCTCTTTTCCAATACGTCAAGGATAGGAGCTGCTTTTTCATCCCCCCAACCAATATTGAATGTGAGAGCGACATCCTTTTCCCCTTTGTACACTGCCTTAGGTCCATCTTTTGTAGAGAAAACAGGTGTATAAGCGATGTTTTGCATGTAGAGAAAGAATGCAGTAAAAAAAGCAAGTATAACAATAAGAATTACTTGTCTAAACGATTTTCCATTCATAACAAAAAAGAAATTCATATTTCACCACCTCGTCCAAAACACTTCTTGTCTCATTTTTATGCAGAATTTTATTGGTTATGATTTTTTTTCATTATAAAAATAAAGAAATTGGAAAAGACTACAAAAACAAAGAAATATTAGGAGGCTAACGCATGCTAGGAATGTTAATAAATGAGAAAGAAGTAAAAGAAATTCAATACTTAATTAAAAGAGAAATGGATGAAATTCTTTTTGATTTAAGAGATGAACGAATTGATCATATTGTAAAGCGTGCAATGGAGGAAAGATATAAAATCTTATTTACTCTTTTTAAAAGAGTAGCTTCACCTGCTGACTGCTTAAAATATATAAGGAAAAAAGGAAGAAGAGCAAATAAAGTTTAAAAAAACAATAAAATCGGTTGACTTATTTATTGTTATTTTGTATATTAATAAACGTCGCTGCTGAACAAAAACAATTTAAAAAAGTTGTTGACGCTAGCAGTTAGATGTGATAAATTAATAAAGTCGCTTTTGAGCGATAAACAAAATTGTTCTTTGAAAACTAAACAACCAAACATTAACAAAGGTAAGGCTTCTATTATAGAAGTTTTAAAAAGGTAAAAATCTAAATACTGATTTTTACTCAGCCAGAGTAAACTTTATGAGCTAAATCATCTCTTTTTTGGAGAGTTTGATCCTGGCTCAGGACGAACGCTGGCGGCGTGCCTAATACATGCAAGTCGAGCGAATCTTTAGGAGCTTGCTCCTGAAGG
>DASQIV010000183.1:0-10391 GCA_035631415.1 Pseudoneobacillus sp.
TGGATAACTTATAAACTAGTTTATAGTAATCCAGCTCCAGCGGGGAAGAAAGTACTTCATTTCTTCCTGCCTAGCCCCTCGAGGTCAAATAACCTCTAATCCAAGAAGTCAAAGAACGGACTTCATGTGGGAAAAAATGAACTTCTTTTTTCCTTGATTAGAGAACATTTGCTTGTCGGGGCTGGGAAAAAATGAACTGCTTTTTTCCTTGTTCAAGGCGCTTGCGCTTTTTGTTCATTGGGCTGGAAACTATTAGATTAGGAATATTTCATAAAAAGGCTTAAAATGTAAAATAGTGTTTCTGTATTTTTATATAAGCAAGGAGAAGAAGTTTTTTATGAGATTAGTATCCTGGAATGTGAACGGATTAAGAGCTTGTACAAACAAAGGATTTTTAGACTACTTTAAAGAGATAGACGCAGACATTTTCTGTGTGCAAGAAACGAAACTTCAAGAAGGGCAAATTTGCCTTGATTTGGAAGGATATACGCAACATTGGAATTATGCGCTAAAAAAAGGTTATTCAGGTACTGCTGTATATTCGAAAAAAGAACCAATTTCTATTCACTATGGGATACGTTCTGAGGAACATGATTCGGAAGGTAGAGCGCTTACCCTTGAATTTGAACAATTTTACTTAGTCAACGTATATACTCCTAATTCACAGCGAGACTTGGCTAGACTTGATTATCGTTTACGATGGGAAGATGAACTTCGTAAATATCTGTTGGAGCTTGATGCTAAAAAACCAGTGATTCTCTGTGGTGATCTTAATGTTGCACATTCGGAAATAGACTTAAAGAATCCAAAATCAAATAAAGGAAATTCAGGTTTTACTGACGAAGAACGTGGGAAAATGGATGAATTATTAAAAAGCGGTTTCATTGATTCTTTCCGATATCTATATCCTGATCAAGAAGGAGCCTATACCTGGTGGTCTTATATGAATAAGGTTAGGGAACGAAATATAGGTTGGCGTATCGATTATTTCATTGTTTCAAAGAAAATAGAAAATTTAGTGCAAGATTCCCAAATTCACTCAACTATAATGGGTAGCGACCACTGCCCTGTTGTGCTTGATGTTAATTTGAAATTTTAAAGCTATTGGTGAATATGCTACATTAAAGGGACAAAATCGTATTGATTTTGTCCCTTTTTTCCTGTCATCATTACAATAAGTCACTATACATATCGTTAAAAGCTTTTTCTGCAGATGCTTCTGAACTAAAAAGTGCATCGTCCTCCTCGATAAGATGAAAGGATTCATTTAAGAATAAAGCTAACTTATTTGGATCTTTAGGGTGCTGAACTATTTCTGCAGGTTTTATATTTGCGACAGTTGGTGTATGTGGATTATGGTAAATAATATAAACTTCATCTCCAGCCTTTACATCTTTTGGATCAATTGTTTCCATTCTTTTATCCACCCTTCATTTAGTTAGCTATAGTTTGTTCCGTTTTATAAATGTCTATAAATAATAAACATACGCTAATTCTTTCAAATCACTATTTTAAGTAATTTGTAGCACAATATTATTACCAACTTTTTATATAAGGAAGGGTGAATCCCTCATGAGTCATTTAGAATCTGCTTACTCTTATGCTATACAACATACAAAGCAAAAAATTTATGATGATATTGATCGATATTTAGAAGTAAGAGAAGATATTCCAACTTTTGAACAGTACCTATCGGAACGGAATCATTATATAGAACAAATTTGGGTAAATGTTTGGTTAAACCAAGCCACTAATAAGATTCCAAAAGGCGAAAAGAAGGCCTTTTTAAGTGAAAAAGGCTTCGAAGTGGAAGGAATAGACCGAAAGCTCATTAATACCTTATTTCGAAACGAAATGAGGGAGTATCAGCCTTTTGCAGTTATTGAATGGTTGAAAGGAACCTTCTTAAACCAAGAAGGTAAGTGGCAAGAACGATATGAAAGTGCAAGACATTACTTTTTAAATCGTGAAATGGAAGAACAATTGTTTGAAGAAAGATCTCAACTATTAGACAAAATTGAGGAAACTTCCATTAAAATTTTAGATGATCAAAAAGAAGTTTTGTACCTATACATTAGGAACTATGTATCCGAGAAATTAAAATCTGATTTTCAAAAGAAAATACAATTTCAAAAAGTAGATACATTTGCTTTAGAAATTAAACTGGTCGAGCAAGGAAACTTTAAACCGGATTCCTATAAAACGGTAGCAGAATTCTATGATGAGTTAACTGGAGAAATTCATAAAACATCGCATGGGGGACGAACGTATTTTGAGTATGAAACCTATTACTTTGTCTATGAAAGGTTAATTGGTGATTTTTTATTTGAACTTGCTGCGCAAAAGATTATTCAAGAACTGCCAAGTCAATTGACGAAAAGGTATGAAGAGTTATTTGCTGACCCAATTAGTGATTTGGCCATCCAAGAGCTAATAGAAGAGGATATTTTAGATATACTGGCGAGCTTTTTACAAAATATACAAGAGGAATACGTAGCAGATCTATTAAGGCTATCAGAGATCCCATTTGAGGAGGAAAAACATAAACAGATTTATGAAAATGATCGTGCATCATGGGTAAAAAGAAAAATGGAAGAGCTTGCAGAAATTGAGCGTAAGAAGCAAGAAGAAGCCCGTATGCTTGAAGACATTTTTGGTCGTGAGTACAGCCCATCTTATGGTAAAAATATCCGCTATGTTCTCCACATAGGGGAAACCAACACTGGAAAAACTCATCACGCACTTGAAAAAATGAAAGAAGCAGAGAGTGGGTTGTATTTAGCTCCTCTAAGCCTACTAGCTCTTGAGGTTTATGACAAGTTAAATGCTGATGGAACACATTGTTCATTAAAAACAGGTGAGGAAGAAAAAGTAGTTAGCAATTCCAAACATATTTCCTGCACTGTGGAAATGTTTCATGAAAAGGATTTTTATGACATTGTTGTCATTGATGAAGCACAAATGATTACTGATAAGGATCGTGGATTTTCTTGGTATAAAGCGATTACAAAAGCTAATGCCAATGAGGTACATATCATAGGTAGTAAAAATGCAAAATCGATGATGCTAAAGCTATTGGGCGATTCGGATATTGAAATTCACGAGTACAGCCGTGATATTCCGCTTGAAGTTGAATCCAAAATATTTAAAATGAACGATGTGAAAAAAGGCGATGCTTTGATATGCTTTTCTAGAAAACGAGTGCTAGAAAATGCAGCAAGGCTACAAAGATCGGGTCATAGTGTAAGTATGATATATGGAAGTATGCCACCTGAAACAAGGCAAAAACAGGTTCAACGATTTGTAAAAGGAGAAACGAAAGTTATTGTATCAACTGATTCTATTGGTATGGGTTTAAACTTGCCTATTCGAAGAATTGTTTTTTTAGAAAATGATAAATTTGATGGTACAAAAAGAAGAAGATTAACCTCTCAAGAGGTGAAGCAGATCGCAGGTAGAGCAGGAAGAAAAGGCATTTATAATGTAGGTAAAGTCGCTTTTTTGACTGATATAAAAATCATGAAAGAACTGCTTGAAAAAGAGGATGTACCGGTTCATCAGTTTGCAATAGCTCCTACTAATGCCGTCTTTGAGAGGTTCCAGAGATATTACCGCGATCTTGGAATGTTCTTTGAGCTTTGGGAAAAATTTGAAAGTCCAAAGGGAACTAAAAAAGCGTCACTTTCCGAAGAACGTGAGCTGTATGAATTAATTAGAGAAACCGAAATAGAAGCACGACTACCACTAGTTGATTTATATGGCTTTTTACATATGCCTTTTTCAACTAAAGAGCCTGAGCTTATACAGCAATGGAAACAAAATATGTTTGCTATTGTGGAAGGAAGAGACCTTCCGGAACCAAGAATTAAAAAAAGAAGTCTTGAGGACCTTGAATTAACTTATAAAGCGGTAGGTCTACATCTCTTGTTTTTATATCGATTAGGTCAAAGGACGGAGGCTATTTATTGGGAACGGCTTCGAGCAGGAATAAGTGATGATGTACATGAAAGTCTCAAAAAAGAAGTAAAAACACTTACGAAAAAGTGTAAAAATTGTGGGAAAAAGCTTTCTCTTGATCATTCGTTTCCAATTTGTGATGCTTGTTATGCTGCACGCTATCGACACAGATATGATCATGAAGATGGCTGGTATTAATTGGGTATTGATTTCGTTTTGTCATGAGAAAAAGGGGATTATTATCCCCTTATAAGGAGAAGTACAGTGAAAAAGTATTCAGTAAATATAATTATCTTACTTTCTATTCTATCAATGATGTTATTTTTAATTGGATTTGGTTGGACCATTAAAAGTCACTTTTTGAATCATATAGAGGAGAAGGTTGTTCAAACACAAAAGGTTCAAGACGAGCCAAGAAAGAAAAACAAAACTATTGTTGCTCTTGGAGATTCTTTAACAAGAGGGACAGGCGATGTGGGTGGAAAAGGATATATTGGCTATTTAGCAGAGCAATTAGAAGAAAAAACAAAGGAAAAAATTATTCTGCAAAACCTTGGTGTTAAAGGTTTCCGTTCGGAACAATTATTAGATCAAGTAGGACAAGTGGGGATACAGAGACAAGTAAAACAAGCTGATATTATTACAATCACCATAGGTGGTAATGATTTATTTCAAAGTGGGCAGACTCTGGTGAACCTGAAGCAACAAAATGTTGATAAATTGAGAAAACAATATCTAGTTAATTTGGAGAAAATCATTTCCTCTATAAGATCTTCTAATAAAGATGCCACCATCTTTTTTGTAGGTTTGTATAATCCGTTTATTGAGTTGAACCAAGCTAAAGTAACCACACAGGCAGTAAGACAATGGAATTTTGAAACGAGTGAATTGCTAGATAAATATCCCCAAACCGTTTTTGTTCCTACGTTCGATTTGTTTCAATTAAAGGTTAATGACTATTTATATTCAGATAAATTTCATCCAAATACTGAAGGATACAAGTTAATTGCGGAACGTGTTGCTTCCTTAATTACTTGGTAAGGAGAGAGAATATGGAGGAAATAACACTATCAGTAAAAGGGTTGAAAAAAGTAATTGGAAAAAGAGAGATTATCAAGAATGTAGATTTTGATTTGAAAAGAGGGGAAGTTTTCGGGTTTTTAGGACCTAATGGCGCTGGTAAGACGACTACAATCAGAATGCTTGTAGGATTAATTAGTCCAACAGCAGGAACAATTGAAATTTGTGGTCATAATGTAGAAAGTCAATTTACGAAAGCGATGAGCTATCTTGGCTGTATCGTTGAAAACCCAGAATTGTACACTTATTTAACCGGGTGGGAAAACCTACAACACTTTGGAAGAATGTTACCTCACTTTGATAAGAACTACATAGATGAAGTGGTAAAATTAGTACGGTTGGAAGAACGTATACATGACTCTGTAAAAACATATTCTCTTGGAATGAGACAAAGACTTGGTATTGCACAGGCACTACTTGGAAAACCTAAGGTTTTAATTTTAGATGAACCAACTAATGGACTCGACCCCATGGGAATAAGAGAAATGAGAAGCTTTATTCGTTATCTTGCTGAAACAGAAGGATTAACCGTGCTAGTTTCTAGTCATTTATTAAGTGAGATTCAATTGATGTGTGATCGGGTTGCCATTATTTCAAAAGGGGAAATGATAAGAGTTGACTCTGTAGAAAACCTCTTAACACTTCAAGAAAGAATGATTTGGAGGGTTTCGCCATTTGAAAAGGGGAAGCAGCTTTTAGCTGAACTATCATCCATTATTGATACTGGAGAAGATACTATTGTGACACCTTTTGTAGAGAAACAAACTTCTGCTTGGAATGAAGTTTTGGTTAGTAATGGAATTGAAGTGATTGAAATGACTAGGAAACTTCCAACTCTTGAGGACTTGTTCCTTGAACTGACTGGAGGGGAATCCGTTGATTAACCTCATCCAAAATGAAATGCTTAAGATTGTTCGAAGAAAGAAAATACTTTATGTAGCATTCATTATTGCTGTTCTTGTTGCCTTATTTACTTATGCTCAATTTAAAGAAGTCGAGAGAATGAAAGAAAAGTTTGGTGATGCCAATTGGCGGACAACGCTGCAACAGCAAATCATTGATACTCAGAATCGATTGACTAGTAGCGGTATCTCTGATGAATGGAAAAGTCAGCTTCAATTAAGGGTACAACAGCAGCAATATTATTTAGACCATAATATCAATCCGATGGAACCTGGTGCACCTACCTTTATGCGCACCTTTGCACAGAATTCGATTACGTTATTCTTACCTTTAATGGTGATGATTATTGCAGCAGATCTTGTTTCGGCTGAAATGAGCGCAGGGACAGTCAAGTTATTGCTTACAAGACCGGTAAAACGGTGGAGGATACTATTGGGTAAATATTTGGCTCTCGTTCTTTCAGTTTCGATTATTGTATTCCTGTTTGGCTTACTGTCTTATTTTATCTCAGGAATGGTCTTTGGCTATATGGGATGGACTGCACCAATCCTTTCAGGTTTTACCGCCGAAGCAGGGGAGTTAAATACTAGTGCCGTGCAGCTAATCCCGCAATGGCAATATCTTTTAATGGAGTTTAGTTTGGTATGGTTTGTTTCTTTATTAGTAGGCACAATTACCTTTATGTTATCTGTGTTAATTAAGAGTACACCTGTTGGAATGGGAATAATGCTTGCTGCATTGATTTCCGGTGCGATTTTAAGTAACATGGTTTCCTCTTGGGAATCTGCTAAATACTTATTTATGATCAATCTAGACTTAACAGGGTATTTAGCCGGGACTGCACCCCCAATAGAAGGAATGACTTTAGGATTTTCACTAATGGTTCTTACTGTATGGGGATTAGCTGCCTTGTTTATTTCTTTTTTTACTTTTATAAAACAAGATGTCTATTAATCCAAGAATCATACCCATAATACTATCCATATCCTTATTACGGTTACCCTTATTATAGGTAAATATTAAAAAATAAATTGTCCACCCTTATTGAAAAGGGTGGACAATATTACTATACATAGGGAGTATGATTTCATGGTTTTAATCGTCTACTCCTATATCTACATTAATTTCCTTTGGTAGTATAGAAGAGGCACTTGGAATTTTTTTTGGTTTATTATTAATTAATTCAGAAGAATAGATGGTAACAATCATTTTTCCTTCATAGACTCTCGCCTTTATAAAAATAGGTTGATTAAACTTATTTTTAAAAGAAAAATCAGGACCATACCAGCTAACTGTTGCATCCCTTCCATGAGGGACATATGGGACGCGTTTACTATGAGAATATCGTTCAACAATTTTTAAACCTGCGTTATCAACGGCATTAAAAAGTGTCGAAGAAACCTGACATATCCCGCCACCAATACCTTCTGACAGTTCACCCCTTACAATAATTGGTGCAAGAAGGTATCCTTTATCTTTTGTTCTTTTACCTACCACACGGTTAAACGAAAAAGTTTCACCTGGGAAAACAACTTGATTATTGATTGCTTCTGAGGCAAGTAATATATTATGTGATCGTTTCTCATTATGAGCATTAAAATAAGTGATATAAGTACCTATTCTTTTCTCTAGAATGTTTGAAAGTAATTCACTATCAACCTTTGGATAAAGTGGAAGTGTAGGAATTTCAATCCTATTTGTATCAGTAATAAAAAAACGGTTATAAAGCTTAACTGTCAAGGCTTCTCTATTTAATTTATAGCCTAATTGTTCTGAAACAATATTACCATGTTTGTCAACAGTAGCATTTATTGGTTGCTTATATATTTGTTGGTCCAAGTTTTCGATGAAACTATTATAATGATCTACATTTATAAATGTACCTCCAGGAATAGGTAGAATAAAATCATCGTGATTGATAATGGTTTGGGTAATTCCCTCAGGATTAACCAATGTTGTGTCAGCTGTATGTAATGGTTGTGATATAAGAGTGATTCCCAACATCCAAGAAATGATCATAATTTGACATCCTCCCGTTAATAGTATTAGTGGAAAAATCCCATTTCATGTGGAAAATGTCTTAAGAGTTTTTGAATTGTTAAGATATAAGAATAAACGCTTGGATATCCAAGCGTTATCACTTTAAGAATGTGTTTTAAGCCATTCAGCCAAAAAGTCAGGCAAATAACCTTTAATTGCAAGAGTTACATGGCCCCCTTTAACACGTTTATAGGTTTTATCCTGTGAAGATACCTTGGGCATGATTGGCTTAATAAGTTCTTCAGGAACAATTTGATCACCATCCGTTGAAATAACTAGTAAATTGGCCTTTATATTTGACAATTCCACTCTGTTATTGCGAATAAATAGTTTATTTTGAATGAGCTTGTTGTCTTTTAATAGGTCATTTAATAGACTTTTTAAAGTAGCTCCAACAAATGGAACATGATTTTTAGCCCAATTATTAAATCGTTGCCATTTATCAACATATTTTTTATCGTCAGCACGATCAAGGAGTGATAAATAAGGGGAAAAAGAAATGGGGGAAGTCAGAAGACGTAATCCAGCTTCCATTACATTTGCAGGAATAATACCATAAAGGTCAATGATTTCATTTAAGTCAATTTTCTCCTTTTGAAGTGCCTTATGCCAATTGTTAAAAAAGGTGATATGACTAAAATCAATTGGAGGTGCAAAGAGTATTAAATTTTTAATAGGTTCTTTAGCAACTGCTGTATAAATGGTTGCAAGTGTACCACCTAAACAATATCCAATTATACTTATATCTGCCGCGTTAGAATGTCTTAAAGCTCTTTTTACTCCGTTTTGTATATAATCGAGAATATAATTATCCAATGTAATATCTTTATCTTCGTATCCTGGAATTCCAAAGTCAAATAAGTATACATCATAGCCTTCGTCTGTAAAAGCGTTAATCATACTTATTCCAGGACCTAAATCAAGAATATATGGCTGATTAATAAGAGAATAAATTAAAAAAAGAGGAGTACGATATTTTTTCATCGCTGTTGGATAGTACCAAAGTGTTGCTTTATTTTTTTTCCAAATGGTCATTCTTGATGTTTGTCCACTACCGGAATCTATTTGACCCCATTTTTTCATCCTTCTTTTAAGCCCCTCACATTCGATTTTATAGCTTCTACAAGTGAATCTTTATCTTGATTGTTCATCAAACTCATTATCATGCTCAGTTTTTTTTGACGTTCTGAAGGCGAATTAAATGATTTCTTACTATTGGAATACCTTTTATCTACAATGGTTGAAGCATTTCCATAGTTTTTAGATAAATGTAATTCATCTACTAAAATTGAAAGCTTTTCTTCGATTAGATCGATTTTTTCCTCAAGTTGAATTCCCATTTTAGCAATGTTAGCAATGTCATCTTTCGTAGGAATGTTTAACTGTAGCGCCAATAGATCATTATACTGTCTTAGTTTTTTTAGTGTACTGGTATGATTTTGGATACCAGCCTTGGCTAAATGGATAAATGATTTATCATTTAATCGATCCTGTATGAAATTGTTTATTTTTTGTTCAGCCTGGGCTCCCAGTTTTTTCAATGAATCTGTAGCATGTTCATTAGACATTTTATCCGTCCTTTCTGCAATCATGTGTTGGTAAAACAAGCCTTATTTATTATATACAAGTCCTAAATAGGAGTGTCGAAAATGATTGAAATGTCTAACTATCTACGCTTTAGGGCTCAGGCTTATCCATCATTTTTAACACGAATATAGCTTGACTGACTATGATATAAAGAAGTCATATGTATACAAGAAAGGAGGACACATACTGTTTTGAAAAAATCATTTATTAATACCTTCAAAACTCCATTAGGCCCTAAAGGCAACCTACTCAAGGGAGTATTAAAAGAATTTCAATCAGACCCACTAGGATATCTTATTAAAATGGAAAAGGAATATGGTGAGGTTGTTCAATTCCGTTTAGGACCTTTTCTAAAGGTGAATTTAGTATCTGACCCAGATTTAATTAAAGAAATTCTCGTCACAAAACAAAAATCTTTTTTGAAATCGAGAGATATGAGAGCACTTAAAACCATAGTGGGTGAGGGTCTTCTAACGAGTGAAAAAGAGTATCATTTAAAGCAACGACGTCTCATTCAGCCTGCTTTTAAAAAAACACATATTCAACAATATGGACAAGATATGATTGACACGACCTTAAACTATATTGCGAAGTGGAAAGACGGACAGGAAAGGCAAATAGCTGACGATATGATGAATATTACATTAGGCATTATCAGTAAAACGATGTTTAGTATGGACTTTGAAGAAGGAGTTAGCAAAATTGGAGAGCCAATAGAGAAGGTAATGAAGCTTGCTGTCAAAAGGATGCGATCCATTTTGCCTCTACCATTGTGGATTCCGACTAAGGAAAACCTTATCTATAAAAAAGCTGTTAAAGAACTT
>DASQIV010000184.1:0-4928 GCA_035631415.1 Pseudoneobacillus sp.
GCAGCCATTAATTCAAACCTTTTAGACAAAGCAAATGCCAATGCCCCATTAAATGCATCGCCGGCACCTGTTGTATCCACCGCTTCAACCTGGAAGCTCGGAATCTCCATTTCACCATTTTGATAGATCACAGCACCCTTAGACCCTTTTGTCACAATACATTTGGCTTTTATTTTTTCCAATTCTTCTTTCGTACCATTTATGGAAGCAAACAGCAATTCCTGTTCATGCTCATTTGGTGTTAAAAAATCAACCATCTCAAGTAATTCTTTTGGGAGCCTTTGAATGGGAGCAGGATTCAAAATAATTGGAATCCGATACTTTTTCGCAAGCTCTGTTGCTCTCATGACACTTTCAAGTGGAATTTCTAATTGTAATAACAGCATACTGCTTTTTGCTATCATTTCTTCGTGTTTATCTATGAATTCTGGGGTTACATGGTTATTTGCTCCAGGTACAACAATAATACTATTATCACCTTTAGATAGAGTAATAGTAGCAATTCCACTTGAAGTATTCGCAACCACTTCTACCTTTTCCGTATTGATTCCTTGATGTTTCAAATGATCGATCAAAACTTGACCAAAAGAATCATCTCCCACGCAGCCAATCATCGTTACATCTGACCCAAGTCTAGCAGCTGCTACCGCCTGATTAGCTCCTTTTCCACCCGGTATCGTATGGAATGAATCTCCAAGCACAGTCTCTCCTACCTTAGGAATTCGATTCGTACTTGTAACAAGATCCATGTTAATGCTTCCAATTACTGTTATTTTCTTATGAACCATTCTTCTCACCCAAACTCTGATTTATTTTTAGCTTGGCTTGTAACGTTGTTTCTACTTAGATTACACCATATATACCCAATTATTAATCATATCATAGGAAAAGAATTTCCATTTAATGAATAGGGCATTCTCCGCTTATGGAATGAAAGAATCATCCCCAATGGTGCATTGTTTTCAAAAACTACTTTAATAAAGCGTCATGAGCGATAAAAGCGTGAACACCCTTATTTCCATTCACAATTTGGGTAACACGTAAGTCTACTACCACGGAATGTTTGCCCTGCTTTTGCTCCATTAATCCAAACAGGCCCAACTAAGGAATGTCCAAACTGATTGGCTGGATTTTTTTCAATTAATAAATGACAGGCATGCCACAACAAAAAAACCTCGGATAGAGGTTTTTCAACTTATGATCAATCGTTTTCTCTATGATACATTTTCAAACTGATATAAGCCTAAGATTGAATGATTCCTTCTTCCTTTGCCTTAAACACAGCTTTGTGCCTCCCTGTTACTTCTAATTTGGAGTATATATTCGAAATGTAGTTCTTGACAGTTCCTTCTGTTAAGTAAAGTTTTCGAGCAATTTCTCGATTGGATGCACCGTTCGAAAGTTCTTCTAGCACTTCTATTTCTCTTTCAGTGAGGCCAAAGTTGTTTCTGTTGGTTTTTTCCTCTTTCACTTGATCAGACGGGGTAATCCATTGAGTAATTAACTGCTTCGCTATTTCCTGTGTAATCAGGGTTCCACCATGATGGACTAGCCTGATTCCCGCTGCAAGATCTTTAGGATGAATCGCTTTTAATAAATAACCTTCTGCACCGGCTGCCAAGGCATCCCTGACATACCCTAATTCCTCAAAGGTTGTTAAAATAATGACCTTTACATCAGGAAATTGACTTTTAATTTGAGCTGTTGCCTCCACCCCATTCATAATGGGCATATGTATATCCATTAGGACAATATGGGGACTGACCTGTTTCGTTAAATCAATCGCAACTTTTCCGTTTTCAGCCGTTCCAACCATTTCAAAGTCCGTTTCCCCGCCTAATACAATGGAAAGACTTTCACGAATTAATTCCTGGTCATCCACAATTAATACTTTTATCATCCTGTTCCATTTCTCCTCTTAAACGATTTACGTTTATTGGTAATAAACACGTTAAAACCGTTCCTTCATTTAGCTTTGATTCAATGGTCATACTGCCTTGAAGCGATTCCAAACGTTCCTTCATTCCGTTAAGACCAAAACCAAAGTTTATTTCACTTATGCCGGTACCATTATCTTTAATCGTAAGAACCACATAAGAGGCTAATTCCTTTAGTGTTACTTTAATTTCTGTAGCATGCCCATGGAGTATAGCATTGGTCAAAGACTCCTGAAGACAACGGATAAGAGTGATGGTTCCTTGAGAGGAAATATTCATCGATTCTCGAGTTACATTTTCAAAATGGATTTCGGTCTTCGTATGAAGAGCGAATTCCTCCGCAATATGTTTTAATTGTGAAGCCAATTCTTCTCGTTCTTCATTTGGCGAAATCTGATGAATATGGCTTCTAATTTCATCTAATGATTTCCTCATCACAGCACTTAAGCGTTCCACTTGCCCCTTTGCTTTATTTGGAGAAGTTTCCATTAGAAATGCAGCCGCATCAAGTCCCATAATAACGGAGGTAAAAGTATGCCCAATCGTATCATGAAGATCTCTTGCCAGACGGTCTCGTTCTTCCAATAATGTGACTTTTTCAATCTGCTTGGCATACTCTTCTAAAAGTTGATTCTGCCTTTGATTTTCCTCCAATAAAATTTGCGTTTTCTTTTCTGCTTCAAGAACTTTGGCAACCGCTGTTCCTATAGCAAAAAAGAAGATACCCTCAATTACCCCTAAACCCAGATGATCGATTCCAATGGTAAGAAAAGCTAGCAAAGGAACAATGGAAAAACCAGCCCATAAAATCCATCTTTCATTTCCTTGCTTGCTATAAATGCCTGCACAAAGGGCAGGAAAGGCTAAAAATGAAGAATATTCCCCTAATAAGTAACACCCTATAATTAAAAATAATCCGCTAAATAGTAATTCTAAAAATGGGTAGTTTTTAACACCAAAGCTATCAATCTTCGTACCAGACCATTGAGGTATTAAAAATGCGACAAAAAACATGGGCATCAACAGCCACAGGAAAGGTTGATTAGCAGAATAGATAACCAAAAACAAAAAATGAAATACAAACCAAACGATCCTTGTTATTTGGGCCGTTTTATACACCCAATGAGTTTCTTTTTGAATCGGCAGCATATAAAGCTCCTTCTATTAATCTGTTTTTTTATATATTCCACAATGTTTTCAAGTTTCCTTTTTTCCAAGCTTCAAGTCATAAAAGTCATATGACTCCTATATGACGAAGTTCACTATGAGATATGACCTCATCTATTTCATAATGAAGATACAAATTGAAGAACGAGGGAGAAATGAAAATGAAGAATTTTTTATATCGTCATGCTATAGCGTTATTTCTTGTAGTCATGTTTGGAAGAGTTATTCTCGGAATGCTTGCCGTAAAAGGATTTCAATTGATTGATCCAACACTTAGCATTCAAAAGGATTTAGGATGGTTAGTCATGCTCATTTATGCTACGTTCACTTTTTTAGCTGTAAAGTGGGTAAAAATCGACAAAGAGATTGGGTTGACCATGCCATCTTCATCGAAAGATTGGTACGCTTGGTTACCGACGCTGATCATACCTTTAACCATCGTATACCTTCTTGGTATTAATTCTTCCTGGGGACATATTCCGCTCCTACTGATTGCAGCCGTTGGTGTTTCAGTGAATGAAGAAATTTTATTTAGAGGCATTTTACTTCGGGCTATCTTACCATTTGGAAAAACAGTAGCGATTATCGTTCCTTCTCTATTGTTTGGGGCAGCCCATCTTGCGAATATATTTGTTGGCGGTGATGTCACATTCGCTCTTTTCCAATTCGGATGGACGTTTTTCAGCGGTATGGCACTAACTACAATGGTTTTAGCAAATAGAAGCTTAATTCCAGCGATTGCCTTCCATTTTGTATTGGATGCAACAGAGTATGCAGCAACGGGGGAATTTGGTGTCCATAGCGTTGAGTACTCGATCAAATGGTTAAGTCTACTTTTTCTACTCAACGTAGCGTTCTTTCTTTATTCACTTTATTTGTTAAAAAAATCAAATACAAAAAGTCAAAGCACTTATGTGGCTGCAACGCCGAAGTAAACTAATCCAATTAAAACGAAGGACAAATCATTTGCGATTTGTCCTTCGTTTTTTATTGGTGATAGCTCTATCATTATATTTGCAGCTCTAACTTTTGAAGCTGTCCCTTATTAAATAAGATATTCGATTAATTCAAGGGAATTAGTTTTTTGGGATGAATAAAGACAGTTAATTATTTTTTAAGAAGATAGTAGATAATTATTCTCTTTATTTGCTATCTTCCAATTTCGAATCTCATAGGACTCAGTTCCACTAGAAACAAAAGGATCAGATTGGGCAATTTGATCTGCTTCATCATAGGATTCAGCACGAATAACAATCATTCCACCATCAAAATTAGTAAATGGTCCACAAAGAACAAGTTGACCATTATCGTCCAATTTCCTTAAAAAAGCTACATGCTTATGAATTAACTCTTCAGAGAAACTTCTTCCTGGATTCATTGATAATAAAATCACAAACATCGTGTTTTCACTCATGCTATCATTCTCCTCCTATTCTTACTGGTCCCGTTCATCCGTCCCTTTACTTTCATGAATAGCACAAGGTACAAAAAATTATATATCTAATAGAATTTTGTTTAATTTTTTCGAGTAATTATATGTTAAATCGGAGAGCCAATTTTATTTAAATATAGTTTGGCAATTTGCTCCTGACCAACGATTTTCCATTTTATTTCTTTCTCATATTTATTTTTCAGTTCTTCTAGTCTTTTATCAAATTCTCTCTGAAAATCATCAGATAAATCACCCAGAATAAACAGATAAGCAAGTGGAGAATCAGAATTCATAATACATCTTTCTAAGTCTTCCAGAGGCCTACTTGTCGTCACTTTCCCTTGATAATTTTTACATTGTACAGGAATATCGTCGAATAACTCTTCCCCATC
>DASQIV010000185.1:0-7028 GCA_035631415.1 Pseudoneobacillus sp.
TTTTGCTATTTTAGCAGAAGAACTAGGATTTATAGGTGGATCGTTTATTTTACTGCTATTTGCCCTTTTGTTATGGAGAGGCATACGAATTGCACTAGGCGCTCCTGATTTATTTGGTAGTTTTTTAGCAGTCGGAATAATTGCGATGGTTGCTATTCAAGTTATGATTAATATAGGAGTTGTAACCGGACTAATGCCTGTAACCGGTATTACATTACCTTTCTTAAGCTATGGGGGATCCTCGCTAACATTAATGCTTATGGCTATTGGTGTACTTTTAAACATTAGTAGATATGCCAGATATTAAAAGTGTTAAAAAAAGCCCTGTTAAATGCAGGGTCTTTTTTGTTTTTTTATTTATTAAAAACTAAGTTTAAAAAATAAGAATTATTACAATTAAATAACAATCCGTTAGCATATATTTAATCCTATTTAAGTTATAGTAGAATAGGGTAAACCGAGAGAGTGATTTGTTCACCTCATTTGGATAAAATAAGAAGTAACTCATAAAAATGTAGCCCAATTTAAAGGATTGCATAAACTGAAATAACCCTGCTAACAGCTAGAAAGGGAGGTTAAAATGGACGAATTATTAAAAGAATTACAGAATCTAAACATAGGTAAAGTAAAAGAAAATGAACCATTAGCAAATCATACTACCATTAAAATTGGAGGACCAGCTGATATTTTTGTTGAGCCATCTTCCTTCGAAGGCATCGAAAAGGTAATGGAACTTATAAGGGAACAGCGTGTTCCTTGGAGAGCAATCGGCAGAGGTTCCAATCTTTTAGTTTCTGATAAAGGCATTGAGGGAGTTGTCATTAAACTTGGATCAGGGATGGATAACTTAAAAATAGATGGTACAAAGGTTACGGTAGGTGGTGGACACTCATTAGTAAGTTTAGCTACATTAATGAGTAAAAAAGGATATTCTGGTCTAGAGTTTGCGAGTGGAATTCCTGGATCTGTTGGTGGAGCAGTGTATATGAATGCAGGTGCACATGGATCTGATATGTCAAAAATAGTAGAAAAAGCAAATGTTTTGTTTGAAGATGGTTCAATCAAATGGCTTAGTAATGCTGAAATGGAATTCTCTTACCGCACATCTGTTTTACAAAAGAAGAAACCTGGCATTGTCTTAGAAGCTATTTTACTGCTAAAAGAAGGTGAAAAAGAGCATATAGTTGCAGAGATGCTAAAAAATAAGGACTATCGAAAAGAAACACAACCATGGAACTATCCATGTGCTGGGAGTATCTTTAGAAATCCATTACCGAACTACGCAGGTAAGCTGATTGAAAGTGCGGGTTTAAAAGGGTTCTCAATAGGGGGAGCTAAAATTTCTGAAATGCATGGGAATTTTATTGTGAATGCAGGAAATGCTACTGCTGCTGATGTTTTGAGCCTAATACAGCATGTGAAAGATACTATTTATGATTTGTATGAAGTGCATATGGAAACCGAGGTTGAAATAGTCGGAAGAAAGTAAAGAATCTATTCATTTTATTCAAAAAATAACCTTACGATTTACAAATATTGTGATATAATGTTTTTTTAGTGACGGCATGATTTTTCTTCATGCCGTGATTAAAAGATAATTTTTGGACATGCCTAGAGGTGGTGGATAAAGTGGGTAAAGGGAAAATTGTTTCGCTTGAAGATCGAGTTCCAAAGTTGAAACAGCATAGGAGAAAGAAGGCAAACCGTCGTTTAATTTTATTATTACTGTTATTCTTCTCACTAATTGCCTGCGTATCGTATTTCCAATCCCCACTAAGTAAAGTCAAATATATAAAAGTATCAGGTCAAGAATTATATACAAAAGAACAAATCATCACTGAATCTGGTCTTTCTTCAGTTCATAATATTTGGAACTTGGATAAAAATTTGATTAGCGAACGCATTAGAAAACTACCAGAGGTTAAGAAAGTCAAAGTAACGATTCATTTTCCAAACACTGTTATGATAAATGTAAAAGAATACAAAAGAATGGCTTACTTTGCGAAAGAGACTAATTATTATCCTGTTTTGGAAAACGGGAAAATATTAAAAGGACAGAAGCTTACAGAGTTACCAATAAATGCTCCAATTTTAAAAGAGTTTTCAGAAGGGAAAGTTCTTGAAGAAATGATTCTTAGTCTACAAGAGTTGTCTCCGGAAATAGTAAATTCGATTTCAGAAATTCATCATACTCCAGAAGATACAGATAAGTATCATATTACATTATTTATGAATGATGGATTTGAAGTTAGTGCGACATTAAGATCGTTTACCCAAAAAATGTCTCATTATCCCTCTATTCTTAGTCAGCTAGATCCTAATGTCAAAGGTGTGATTGATTTAGAGGTAGGATCGTACTTCAAAGCCTATGAATCGGAAGGGGAGGAAGTACATGAAGATGAAAGTGAAAGGTAATCATGTCATCCTAGCCCTTGTATCTCTTGTTTTAGGTTATATGATTGCTTTTTCATATCATATAACAGAGCGTGTAAATGAAAAAGCTCCTAAAACAAATAAGCAATGGGAGCGCAATTTAAGTTTGCGAAATCAAATTATTAATGAGCAAGAACGAAATAGAGAATTGCAACAAGAGTTAAATAAAAAGCAAGATAAGGTATTAAAAATTGAAAAAGAGCTTTCCAAAGAGGCGGAAGTATTTTTTAATTTAGCTGAAGACACTGAAAAATACCGTATGTTTTTAGGTAAGGTAAAAGTAAAGGGAAAAGGTGTAGAGGTTTCTTTAGCTGATGGAGATTATAACCCTTTAGAAGTTAATGCAAATAATTATATTGTGCACGAGTATCATGTGTTTAAAGTAATAAATGAGTTATATATATCAGGTGCAACGGCTTTAGCTATAAATGGACAACGATTATCACATAACTCCTATATCAATTGCAATGGTCCTGTCATTACTGTTGATGGCGTTCAGCATCCAGCACCATTTGTCATTACGGCTATTGGTGACCCAGAGGTTTTATCTTCTGCTCTCAATTTAGCCGGAGGAGTCACAGATCAATTAGTGAATGATAATATTGTTGTAACATTAGCAACGAATGAGAGTATAACGTTAGATCCAATCCTAGGAAATTAGCAGCAAAATAATCAAAAGGTTAGGTGATAAGGTGAGCATTAAAAAAAATTGGAGTTTCACCATTATCGCTTTGGTAATAGGATTCATGATTGCCATTCAATTTCAAACTGTTCGGAAGCCTGTAGTCCGCGATACAAGGGATGTTTGGCAGCTTCGAGAGGATCTTTTAAAAGAAAAAGAATTACAGTCAAAATTAATAAAAGAGATCCGATCAAATGAAGAAAAACTGGCTCTTTATGAAACAGAACGTAAACAAGGTAAAGAGGCGGTTTTAAGGGAGACCCTTGAGGAATTAAAGCAAGAAGCTGGCTTAACAGATATGACAGGACCAGGTATTATACTTACTATCGAGCCTATTTTCGAGGAAATAGTGTTAGGTCAACCTGTTTCCGATGTTTCTCCTGAATTGCTACAAAGACTTTTAAATGAATTAAATATGTATGAAGCAAAATATGTTTCTATTGATGGTAATCGAATTATAAATACTACAGTAATTAGAGATATAAATGGTGAAACAAAAATAGATGGAAAACCAGTTTCACAAATTCCATTTGAAGTAAAGGTAGTAGCAGAGGATATGCAAACAGCTGAAAAACTATATAATCGTATGCAGGTTTCCAAATCAATTGAAGAATTTTTTATTGATAATTTAAAAGTCACTGTTTCAAAACCACTGCAAAGAGTAACGGTCCCTGCCTATGAAAATAATATAAAGGTTCGATACATGGAACCAATAAAGGCAGAAAAAGGAGGAAGTTCATAATGTGGCTTCCAGTGCTAGGTTTAATAGTTGGGATATTTCTAGGTTTTTTAACGGAAATCCGAATTCCTGAAGAATATTCTAATTATTTGTCAATCGCTGTACTTGCAGCTTTTGATACTTTATTTGGTGGAATTCGAGCACATTTACAAAATATCTATGATGAAAAAGTTTTTGTTTCAGGTTTTTTCTTTAATATTATACTTGCTGCAAGTTTGGCTTTCCTAGGTGTACATCTTGGTGTAGACTTGTATTTAGCAGCTGTATTTGCATTTGGTGTTCGACTTTTTCAAAATATAGCTGTAATAAGAAGAATAATATTAACAAAATGGTCAAGTAATCATGAAAAAATCGAAAAAAATTAAGTTTTTTTAAAGGGAAACCCTTATTTTTTGACGAATATTCTTAGTAAGAAAATTTATGTAATTTAAAAATGTAAAATTTGTTGTTCGGGTTTTTAGGAAATGTGATAAAGGAGGTGCCAAAGAATGAACAGCAATGAGATATATGTAAGTCTTGACATCGGTACATCCAGTGTGAAGGTAATCATTGGTGAAATGGTCAATGACTCTTTAAATATCATTGGCGTAGGAAATGTTAAATCTGAAGGATTGAGAAAAGGATCCATCGTTGATATTGATGAAACCGTTCATTCTATAAAGAGTGCGATAGAACAAGCAGAACGAATGATTGGAATGGAAATAAATCAAGTCATTGTAGGAATTACAGGTAATCATGTAAGTTTACAACCTTGTCACGGAGTAGTAGCTGTTTCTAGTGAAAATCGTGAAATTTCTAACGATGATGTGGCACGTGTAATGGATGCTGCTAAAGTAGTTTCCATCCCACCAGAAAGAGAAATTATTGATATTATTCCAAAACAATTTATTGTAGATGGATTAGATGAAATAACAGATCCTCGTGGGATGATCGGTGTAAGACTTGAAATGGAAGGCTCAATTATAACGGGCTCTAAAACGATTCTACATAACACGCTTAGATGTGTGGAACGTGCTGGACTTGATATTTTGGATATCACCCTTCAACCTCTTGCAGCTGGCTCATTTGCTTTATCTAAAGATGAAAAAAGCTTAGGTGTAGCCTTGATTGATATTGGTGGTGGTTCAACTACCATTGCTGTGTTTGATCAAGGAAATTTACGAGCAACAGGAGTATTACCTCTTGGTGGGGAGCATATTACAAAGGATATATCAATTGGTTTAAGAACTTCAACTGAAGATGCAGAAAAAATAAAAATCAAATATGGACATGCTTTTTATGATGATGCCTCAGAGGATGAAGTTTTTAGTGTACCGATTATTGGAAGTGACCAGCACCAACAGTTCAATCAACTTGAAGTCGCAGATATTATAGAAGCTAGACTTGAAGAAATATTTGAACTTGTTCAAAATGAATTAAAAAGAATGGGAATTAGGGATTTGCCGGGAGGATTTGTACTTTCTGGTGGAGTTGCTAACCTGCAAGGAGTCCTTGATTTAGCACAGGATATATTTCAAAACCGTGTTCGAATTGCTATTCCTGATTATATTGGTGTTCGAGAACCTCAATATACAACAGCTGTCGGTTTGATTAAATATGCATACAAGAATGCTAGATTACAAGGCCGTGAGCTTGAAACAACCATAAAAACATCAAATGTAAAAGAAAAACGTATTGTTAAACAACCACAACAAAAAATGAAAACTGAAAAGGAACCGGAAGAAAAAATGACATCGAGAGTAAAAAAATTCCTTGGTTACTTTTTTGAATAAAACTGTGCTAATAGGAATATGGACGAATTAGGAGGATTTTCCATGTTAGATTTTGATACTAATTTAGATCAACTTGCTACTATAAAAGTTATTGGCGTCGGTGGAGGCGGTAATAACGCAGTTAACCGAATGATTGAACACGGTGTTCAAGGTGTAGATTTTATTGCGGTAAATACTGACGCTCAAGCATTAAACCTATCAAAAGCAGAAATTAAAATGCAAATTGGTGGTAAGCTAACTCGTGGTCTTGGAGCTGGTGCAAATCCAGAGGTTGGTAAAAAGGCTGCTGAAGAAAGTAAAGAACAAATTGAAGAAGCTCTTCGTGGTGCAGACATGGTATTCGTCACTGCTGGAATGGGTGGCGGAACTGGTACCGGTGCAGCACCTGTAATTGCCCAAATCGCACGTGATCTTGGAGCTTTAACAGTTGGTGTTGTTACTCGTCCATTTACTTTTGAAGGACGTAAACGTTCCACTCAAGCTGCAGGTGGTATTGCGTCAATGAAAGAAGCGGTTGATACTTTAATTGTTATTCCAAATGACCGTCTTCTTGAGATTGTTGACAAAAGCACACCGATGCTTGAAGCATTCCGTGAAGCTGATAATGTATTACGTCAAGGGGTACAAGGTATTTCCGATTTGATTGCTGTTCCTGGTCTAATCAATCTGGACTTTGCAGATGTTAAAACAATTATGGCAAATAAAGGGTCAGCATTAATGGGTATTGGTGTTGCTACTGGAGAAAATAGAGCTGCTGAAGCAGCGAAAAAAGCCATTTCATCACCATTACTTGAAACTTCTATTGATGGTGCTCAAGGTGTGCTTATGAACATTACAGGTGGAACTAATTTAAGCTTGTATGAAGTTCAAGAGGCAGCGGATATTGTTGCATCTGCTTCTGATCAAGAAGTTAACATGATTTTTGGTTCAGTTATTAATGAGAACTTAAAAGATGAAATTATTGTTACAGTAATTGCAACTGGATTTAATGAGGAAGTTGTGATGCCAAAAGCGACTCGTCCAACATTCGGACAAGTTAAGCCGAATATCGGTGTTGTAAAGCGAGAACCTAAACGTGAAGAAGTTCCGCAAGAAACTTACCGAAATCCTGCGCCTACACCGACTCAACAAGAAGATACATTAGATATCCCTACATTTTTACGAAATCGTAACCGTAGAAGATAATACGAATCAAATACACAAAAAGGTATGTTCCCAATAGGGTTCATGCCTTTTTTATTTTTGTCTGTTTTTTGGCTCTATAATATTTGTTGGGGTCGAGATACAACTTCGTGGACATAAAAAATACACGCAAACATCCATTTCTTTTATACTTGAATTGTCGAGAAACAAGTAGAAAGAGGAGTTGCGTGCATATGCATTTTATCATGAATATCCCTGG
>DASQIV010000186.1:0-9425 GCA_035631415.1 Pseudoneobacillus sp.
TTATTACAGTGGGTGAGGAATCCGGACTTGTTGGGGCAAAAGCAATCGATCCATCTCTTTTAAAGGCGAAATTTGGATATGCGCTTGATAGTGATGGCAAAGTAGGTAACATTGTTGTGGCTGCACCAACACAAGCAAAAGTAAAGGCAACTATTTATGGTAAAACAGCACACGCTGGTGTTGCTCCGGAAAAAGGAGTTTCCGCGATTACAATTGCAGCAAAGTCAATTGCCAAAATGCCTTTAGGACGTATTGATAAGGAAACAACGGCAAACATTGGCCGTTTTGAGGGTGGTCAACAAACAAATATCGTCTGTGATCGTGTTGATATTCTAGCTGAAGCACGTTCATTAGTTCCTGAAAAAATGGAAGCTCAAGTGGCGAAAATGAAGGATGCTTTCGAAACAGTTGCAGCTGAAATGGGTGGAAGAGCAGAAGTAGATGTTCAAGTGATGTACCCTGGCTTCAAATTTGCTGAAGGTGACCATGTCGTAGAGGTAGCGAGAAAGGCTGCTTCTAAAATAGGGCGTAGCTGTGAGCTTACACAAAGTGGTGGAGGCAGTGACGCAAACGTGATTGCTGGATTCGGAATCCCTACAGTTGTTTTATCAGTAGGTTATGAAGAAATTCATACAACAAATGAAAGAATGCCAATAGAAGAATTAAATAAGTTGGCAGAAATGACATTAGCCATTATTGATGAAGTAACGAATGGATAATGAAATGAAAAGGGGACCAGAGTTGGTTCTCTTTTTTTCTTTTTAACCGAAAAAGGATATTAATGAATTGTTTTTTACTGTATATTTAAAGTACAAAACTATTAAATAAAATCTATTAAATAAGGAGGTTTTGACATGGCTGAATCTAGCAAAGTAATTGTTTTTCAAGTTGATAAAGAAGAATATGGGATACCTATTCAATTTGTTGTTTCCATTGAAAAATTAGAAGGAATTACACCTATTCCTCATCTTCCACAGTATGTAAAAGGAATGATGGTGGTTCGTGGGGAGTTAATTCCAGTTATTGATTTAGAACAAATCTTCTACCATCGTCCATTAGAACAAGATGAGTCTTCTCGTTTAATCGTCCTGAAAACAGAGGAATTATCGATTGGAATAATGGTAAGGGATGCTAAAGAGATTATCGATATACCTTCTGAAAAAATAAAACAGGTTGGTCTAGTGGCATATGCTAAAACCTCTTATTTTACAGGGGTCGCAAATCTTGACTCAAGATTGATTACCTTTATTGATCCATTAAAACTTGTACAAGCATTAGAAGGTGTTAACGAAATTAAAGACTATATGACAAAAAGCCATCAAGAATGATGGCTTTTTGTATTTTTCACTATTTTTAATATGATTCCTCTAATTGGTCTACTAATGAGCCAACAAATGATACTGCTTTTTTAATAGCATCTGGTTTTGACATATCCACTCCAGCGTGTTTTAACAATTCAAGCGGCTTCATCGTTCCACCTGCTTTTAAGACTTCTAACCAACGATCAACCACAGGTTGACCTTCTTCTTGAATCATTTGAGCAACCGCTGTTGAAGCCGTTAAACCAGCAGAATAAGTATATGGATATAGGCCCATATAGTAATGTGGCTGACGCATCCAAGTTAAGCTTGCACCTTCATCAATTTCCACAGAGTCTCCCCAGAATTCTTTAAGCACATTTCCTTTAATCTCACATAAAGTAGTTGCGGTTAATGGTTTGCCTTGTTCTGCAAGGTCATATACACGACGTTGGTACTCACCTTCTAGTAGATGAGTGACGAAATTGTGATAGTATGTGCCTAATAGTTGAAGAATGACCCAACGCTTCATTTGTGTATCATTCGTATTTTTTAATAGATGTTGACCTAATAATAATTCATTCATAGTTGAAGGTGCTTCAACATTATAAGTGGAAGGTCTTGTATTAAAAATACGTTGGTTTTTATTAGCTAAATAAAAATGACCAGCGTGACCAAGTTCATGTGTAAGAACAAAAGCTCCGCGCATTGTATCTGTCCAAGTAATTAAAATGTATGGGTGAGCTCCGTATGGGCTGGAACAAAATGCACCTGTAGATTTACCTACGTTATCAGCTAGGTCTACCCATCTTTCAGTAAGACCTTTTTCCATGATAGCAACATACTCTGTTCCCATTACTTGTAAAGATTCTAAGATTACTTTACTAGCTTCTTCATAGGTAGTTTTAGGATTAAATTCAGGATCTAAAGGCGCCTTTAAATCAGCGAACAACATTTTATCAAGGCCAAGTACCTGTTTCTTTAAGTTTGCAAATCTTCTCATGTGTGGAGCTAATTCTTTTTGAATAATATCAAGCTGATTGTGATACATTTCTACTGTTACTTGTTGAGGATCTAATAACATATGGGTAACAGATTCATAGTTTCTTAATTTAGCTAATGCTACTTGTTTCTTTACTTCTGTTGCATAGGTAGTAGCAAACGTATTTTTATATTGTTTCAGGGTAGAGACAAACGACTCATTTGCTTTTCGACGAACATGTGTATTTGGCGAAAATTCATAACGATCTTCATATAAAGCAAAAGAATTAGGCAATTCATTTCCTTCTTCATCTTGGAAAGATGGGAACTGCATATCTGCCGATTTACTCATTTCATAAATTTTATAAGGTGCCCCATGAACTTCTCCTAATGAAGCTAGAGCAACTTCTGTTTCAGGAGAAAGTTTATGTTTCTTGGATTCTAGTAATTCAGTTAAGTTTTTACGGAATGGTTTTAATTCGTCTAATTCGTTTATGTATGATTCTACAACACCCTCTGGAAGGTCAAGAATTTCAGAGGAGATGAAAGCTAATGAAGCATTAACCTTAGTAATAACAGATGCAAATCTAGAAGAGTTGGCTTGGTTATTAGGATCCGTGCCATCCTCTGTTTGTCTTAAATTCGTATAAGTTCCAGTAAGTACTAATCGTTGCTGAAGCTTTTCTTGAGCAAGTAAACAATCTAAAAAGCTTTTAGCTCCTTCATGTAAACGTCCTTTATACTGAGTGACGGATGAAAGGTCTGACTCAATGGATTTTAATTCTGTTTCCCAAGCTTCGTTTGTAGAAAATAAATCGTTTAAGTTCCAAGTTAGTTGTTCAGGAACTTCGGAGCGTACATAACGTTTTTCTGCTGTATTCTTCATTTTAGAATCCTCC
The DNA here is from genome assembly GCA_035631415.1 of Pseudoneobacillus sp. GTDB lineage: Bacteria > Bacillota > Bacilli > Bacillales > Cytobacillaceae > Pseudoneobacillus. Next base: position 3,179 of record DASQIV010000186.1, read on the forward strand.
ATTTTTCGCGAAACTAATATTTCGTAAAACTAATAATCACTATTATAAAACAAAATCTTTATTTTATGATAGTCCTTTTTTCTGAATTTTTCTATTTTTTAAGTAGTTCTTTCTATTCTATTTTGAATTTTTTCAAACATACCCCGCTATGATAAAATAAAATCATAGAAAGTAAGGAACTGGCATAAAGAGAAAGAATTATATCCTAAGAATGGCAGAGTCATTTTGCATGTTGATATGAATAGTTTTTATGCATCTGTTGAAATGGCTTATGATTCCAGCTTGAAAGGAAAGCCACTTGCTATCGCAGGAAATGTGGAAGAAAGACGCGGGATTATTATTACATGTAGCTATGAGGCAAGAAAGTATGGTGTGAAAACAACGATGCCACTTTGGGAAGCAAAGAAGCTTTGTCCCCAACTGATTGTTATGAAGCCTAGCTTTGACCGATATCGTGCTGCTTCCCTGGGAATGTTTGAAATTCTTCGGCAATATTCTGAATTAGTGGAACCAGTCTCTATTGATGAAGGGTATATGGATATTACAGAAAGCTACCATTTTGGTAGTCCGATTGAAATAGCTCAAACCATTCAAAAGCGCGTATTAGAGCAGCTTGATTTACCATGTAGTATCGGGATTGCTCCGAATAAGTTTTTGGCAAAAATGGCTTCAGATATGAAAAAACCAATGGGTATAACCGTATTACGAAAAAGAGATATTCAAAAAATTCTTTGGCCTTTACCAACATATGAAATGCATGGTGTAGGAAAAAAAACTGCAGATAAGTTGCTAACAATCGGGATAAAAACGGTTGGCGATTTAGCTTCAGCCAATGAGATTCAGTTAAAAGGATTGCTTGGGATTAATGGTGTACGAATGAAAGAAAGGGCTAACGGTATTGACCAAAGACCTGTTGACCCTGAGGCTGTATCAGATTTCAAATCGATTGGAAATTCAACAACACTTCCAAAAGATACGACCAACCAGAAAGAATTATTTAGAGTTTTGGACCAATTAGCAGAGACCGTATCCGTTCGTATGAAAAGAAAGAAGGTAGTGGCTACTACCATTAGTATTACGATACGTTATAAAGATCGAAAAACGATAACAAGAAGTAAAAAATTAACCAACCCATTCTTTAAGCGTGAGGAAATTTTTGTAGCTGCAAAGCGCTTATTTTTAAAGCATTGGACTGGAGACCCTGTTCGACTTTTAGGAATAACTTCTACTGACTTAACGGAGCACGACCATGCTGTTAAACAGCTAGATTTATTTTCATTTGAAAAGGAAGCAAAAATTGAACCCCTTATCCAAACTGTTACTATGTTAAAAGAGAAATATGGAAAAAATATTATAGAGCAAGCAAGTGAAAAAGAAATTCAAAAAAATCAGGCGGGTACCTTTACAAGCTTTAATCGAGATTTTCTACAAAGAAAAGAGGACGATGATCATGAGTGACATCGTCCCTTTTTAATGGGGTTAATTTAATATCAAAATACGCTTCTGTAACTTGCTTTACATTAGCATTTTTCTACATCTAGATTTGTAATCGGCCACCAGAAGAATCCGTCTTTTGCTAGGAGTTCATCTGATGCCATTGGTCCCATTGACCCTGATTCATAGTTCGGGTAGCTTTGTTCTTTTTCATTTTCCCAAACGGCTGATATTTTATCAACGAAACTCCAAGATAGAGCTACCTCATCCCAGTGTGTAAAATTCGTTGCATCACCAATCATGCAATCATATAGAAGTGATTCATATGCTTCAGGTGTATTCATGTCATTTACACCATTATTGGCGAAGTTTAATTTAATTGGTGTTGCATCCATTTTTTGACCTGATTTTTTCGCGTTTAAATAAAGAGTAATACCTTCCTCAGGTTGAATGTGAATGACTAAAAGATTCGGATTTAAAGTTTGGTCCGTTTTATAATATAAATTCATTGGAATATCTTTAAATTGCACGACAATCTTCGTAGATTTGGTAGTCATTCGTTTACCAGTTCTAATATAGAATGGAACACCTGCCCAACGGAAATTATCAAACATCAATTTTCCTGAAACAAATGTCTCGGTGTTTGACTCAGGGGCAACCATATTTTCCTCACGGTATGCAGGTACATTTTCACCCTTCAAAGTACCTTTACCATATTGGCCACGTACGAAATTTTGATGGACTGCTTCACCTTCCAAAGATCTCATGGACCGAAGTGCTTTTACTTTTTCAGAACGAATTTCATCCGTCGTTAATTTAATCGGAGGCTCCATGGCTAACAAAGCAACCATTTGGAGCATATGGTTTTGGACCATGTCTCTTAATGCTCCACTATTTTCATAATAACGTCCGCGCTCTTCAACGCCCAATGTTTCACTGGATGTCACTTGGACATTGGAGATAAATCTATTATTCCAAAGTGGTTCAAAAATGGCATTAGCAAATCGAATCACCTGGATATTTTGTACCATTTCTTTTCCTAAATAATGGTCAATTCGATAAATTTCATTCTCTGAGAATGCTTTTCGGATTTGATCATTTAGAATTTTTGCTGATTCTAAGTCATGGCCAAATGGCTTTTCGATCACAAGACGTTTAAACCCGGTTACATCCGTTAAGCCATCACTCTTTAAATGCTCCGCAATTGTTCCGAAAAACTCAGGGGCCATAGCTAAATAAAATACTCTATTACCATCTAATTGATAATGTTGATCCAATTCCTCTGCTAATTTTTTTAGGTCAGCATAAGAACTTGGGTCAGTAATATCATGACTCTTATAATAAAAATGTGAAATAAATTCATCCACTCTTTCCGTTGTTCCTAGAAAAGTAGTGATAGAATCCTTTACATTTGCTTGGAATTGTTCATTTGCCAGACTACTTCTCGCAATTCCAATCACAGCAAAACGTTCAGATAGTTTCCCTTTTATAAACAGTTGATAGAGAGAAGGGAAAAGTTTGCGTTTAGCTAAATCTCCTGTTGCTCCAAAAATCATGATCAAAGCGGTTGGCTTTTCAGTTTGTTTCACGGTTTAGAACCTCACTTTTATGTAATTGTTGGGCTTTTAAAAAGTATCCATTCAAATATAAAATTTTAGCGCTATATGACAAAAATCGCAAATTTTTGCGCTTATATTAGTTTTCGATAGATGATAACATGCTATCCATTTTACTTAATAAATATGTTCATACGTAGATAGAGGGAAGAAGAAGGAAATTCTAAAAATATGATATAGTAGGATTACCAATAAGAATCTGATGTCTTTGGAGTCGGATTTCTTCTATAGAAGGAGTTGACATGAGTGAAGCTGTTCTTTTTAGGAACGGGTGCGGGAATGCCTGCCAAACATCGAAATGTTACCTCAATCGTTCTAAAGCTTTTAGAAGAAAGAGGGACCATTTGGCTTTTTGATTGCGGAGAAGCGACCCAACACCAAATTTTACATACATCTATAAAACCAAGGCGGATTGAAAAAGTATTTATTACCCACCTGCATGGAGATCATATTTACGGTTTACCAGGTCTATTATCGAGTCGTTCTTTTCAGGGTGGAGAATCAGAAGTAACAGTTTATGGACCAAAAGGAATCGAGGAATACATACGAATCAGTTTAAGCGTTAGCCAAACCTATTTAAAATATTCCCTAAAAGTAGTGGAAATAGAAGAGGGTATTATTTTTGAAGATGAGCAGTTTATCGTCGAAGCTCGGCTATTAGAGCATGGCATTCCGTCCTTTGGCTTTCGTATTGTTGAAAAGGATAAACCAGGTATTCTATTAGTTGATAAGCTTAGAGAGTTGGGAATCCAGCCGGGTCCTCAATACAGAAAGATTAAAGAGGGAGATCCAGTCGTGCTGGACAATGGGGATATTGTAGAGGCTTCAGAGTTTCTCGGAGAACCACAAAAAGGGAGAATTGTAACTATTTTAGGGGATACAAGAATATGTGACCATGCGCTTTATTTAGCACAAAATGCCGATGTTCTTGTTCATGAAGCGACCTTTTCTAAAAATGAATCACAACTTGCCTTTGATTACTTTCACTCAACAACGTTACAGGCGGCTGAAATCGCAGCAAAAGCGAAAGTCAAAAAGCTTTATTTAACTCATATAAGCTCTAGGTATGACAAAGAAGCTACAATGCAATTGAAAGCTGAGGCCCAAGAGATTTTTATCGAAACCGAAGTGGCAGAGGACTTTAACGAATTTTCAATGTAGGGGGAAATATGTTTGAAAACAATCTATTTTGTTCGTCATGCAAAGGCCAATGGGCAAGAAGTATCTGCTCCCTTAACTGAAAAAGGGAAAGAACAGGCCGAAAAATTAGTTGATTTTTTTGCAGCTAAACCTATTGGGAAAATTTATTCTAGTCCTTTTAAAAGGGCTGTCGAAACGATTAAGCCACTAGCTGATTCCAAAGGTTTATCCATTTTTGAAGATGACCGTTTAAGCGAACGGGTTTTAAGCGGCATACCACTCGAAGATTGGCAAGACAAGCTAAAGCAAAGCTTTCAGGATTTTGAAATGGTCCTAGAGGGAGGAGAGTCTCATTCTTCTGGAATGAAGCGTGCCGTGTCTATTTTAGAGGAAGTGCTTTCCTTTAAGGAGGACCATATTATTTTAGTCAGCCATGGTAACTTAACGACATTATTAATTCGTTATTTTAATGAAAACTTCGGATTTGATGAGTTAATGGAGATGTCCAATCCGGATGTTTTTGAATTAGTCGTTTCTGACGAACAAACAATGCTGAGAAGAATTTGGGATGACCTTGAGTAATAAGAAAAAAGACTCCTAGAAAATTAAGTAGTTCCGTTTTAGTGGAGAAACATTGTAAATAGCCAAGTAAATACCGGATCAAATCGCATCATGATTTTGTTTTTTATATTCACCGTATTCCGACCTTAATTCGCACTTGGCATATGAAAAGCATATCAAATAATACACAAATTTAGGTATGACAATAGTTGTTGTCATCATGCTATTTAGGTTTAAATGAATGGTTAATTGCAGTGTTGATTTGACCTTGAATGAAGTGGAAATGGTAAGTTGAGAAAAATTTGAGGACTGTGGTTCCGTTATTTCACCAATAGCCCTTTATTTCATAGTTTTATCGGACTTAGGTTCCGCTATTAGGGGTCAAGAGGTTAAATTTGGTATGATTTTCGACCATTAACGGAACTGGTGTCCGTTCGTCTTTGTAAATAGGGGGATTTATAGTGAATAGCGGAATGGGTGTCCGATAAATTTTGATCGGACTTAGGTTCCATATTGGTTACTCACTCATCTTTATGATGGTAGTGGTACTTTAACCAAATAAGTGGTTAAAAGATCAACGCTCAGAGCCATAGTCCTCTGAGCGTTGATTTTTTAAATTGATAGGCAATTTTCACTGCTAATCAAAGTGTTAATTTAATCTATTATTAAGGTTTTTCCCACATTACCGGAACTACTTACTAGGAAATGTAGTCTTTTTCTTTTTAATAATTCCACCCGCGCTCGTATTGCTTTGGACCCTCAATACTTGTGCCGAGCTCTTTGGCAGCTGTTCGTGGCCAATAAGGGTCTCTAAGTAACTCTCTTGCAATAAAAATTAAATCTGCGCGTTCGTTTTGGAGTATTTCTTCTGCTTGTCGGCCTGAAGTGATAAGACCGACTGCACCTGTTGGAATATCTGCATTTTCTTTGATTTTCTCTGAAAATTTGACTTGATAGCCAGGGTAGATAGGAATGTTCGCGGGTACAACTGCACCTGAGCTTACATCTATTAAATCTACACTTTGATCCTTCATCCAACGACTGTATGTTACATAATCCTCAGGGGTTAAGCCATCTTGATGATAATCATTTGCTGATACTCTTACAAATAAAGGCCCATCCCAAACGGTTTTGATTGCTTCAATAACCTCGCGAAGGAAACGGTAGCGATTTTCTGGAGAGCCACCATACTCGTCAGTTCTGTGGTTGGACAATGGAGAGAGGAATTCATTGATTAAATATCCATGTGCACCATGAATTTCAATCACATCAAATCCTGCTTTTTTAGCGCGTTCAGCTCCTGCTCGGAATGCCTCTATCGTTTTTTGAATATCGTCTTTACTCATTTCTAAAGGAGTTTTCATTTTTTCATTAAATGGAATAGCTGATGGAGCAATAATGTCCCCTTCAATAACCGCTTTGCGGCCAGCATGAGCGATCTGAATTCCTGTTGCAGCTCCGTGTTCTTTCATCATTTGGACAAGTTTAGTTAGTCC
>DASQIV010000187.1:0-2631 GCA_035631415.1 Pseudoneobacillus sp.
TAAGCTCTTAATACATCCGTTCCGAGTGGAACATATTCATAAAAAACCGTATAAAAGGGTTCTGCCAATAAGGATAACCCAAGAACTGCTGGTAACGTTAAAAACAGAAGAACTTGAAAGGTTTGATTCAACTGTCGATTCATACTTTTTCGGTCTTCTGCAATAAAGGCAGTGGTTATCGTTGGAACAAGTGTTAAAGAAAAGGCTGTCGCAAGAGACACAGGAATAATCACAAGTTTATGTGATTCAAAATTTAAAATAGAAAATGCCATACTTGCTTGTTCTTTTAAACCAATTGCGTCCATTGCACGACCAAAGGTGATTTGGTCAATAAATTGAAATAAAGGATTTGCAATCCCGACAAAAACAAAAGGTGCAGCATATACAAGTATTTCTTTGTACATACTTTTTAACGAAATTTCAATCGTACCCTTGTCGTGTTCTAGTAGTTCATCAAGGTGTGGCTTTCGTTTAATCCAATACCAAAAAAGAACAATTAATCCCCCAATTGCTCCAATAAAAGCAGCAAACGTAGCTACACTTACTGCCGTTACTAAACTACCATCCATTAGTTTTAAAACAACAAACGCTCCAACTAGTAGGAATACAATACGCGCAATTTGTTCAACTACTTGAGAAACAGCCGATGGCCCCATCGACTGATGTCCCTGAAAAAAACCCCTAATTAAACTCATAAATGGAACAACAATGAGTGCAAAACTAACAGCACGAATAACGGTTATCACGTCACTAATCCTTATATCCACTTCATCACCGGAAATACTCATTTTGGCAATCAACGGTGCTGAAAGATACATGATGAGAAATGAAACAACTCCGCTTATCATCATAATAATGAGGCCCGATTTGAATAATCTCCGCCCCACCGCATATTCTTCAAGAGCATTATATTTAGATATAAACTTTGATACAGCAAGCGGAATCCCAGCTGTCGCTATACTTATAAAGATGGTGTATGGAACATAACTAAATTGATAGAGGGTTGTTCCGTGAGCACCAACAATACTATAGAATGGAATAACGTATAATAATCCAAGTACTTTAGAGATAAGAGTTCCTAAAGTCAAAATAAATGTTCCTTTTAACAACTTCGATGACATATAATCCCACCTGAATAAAGGCTATTTTTACACTATTAGTAGTTTACCTCTTCTTTTGAACGGATGCTACTTTTTTCGTTTTCTTTTCTTGTTCGATAAATATCGCTATAATAACAGGATATAGAAACATTAAAGTTGGTGAAATGATGCAATACGATGTAATTGTTATTGGTGGAGGTCCATCAGGATTGATGGCTGCTATTGCAGCAGGAGAAAAGGGCTCAAAGGTCCTATTGATTGATAAAGGTGATAAGCTAGGCAGGAAACTAGCTATTTCAGGTGGCGGACGCTGTAATGTTACCAATCGTCTACCGATTGAAGAAATTATTAAACATATTCCTGGAAATGGTCGATTTTTATACAGTGCATTTTCATTATTTAGTAATGAAGATATTATTTCTTTTTTTGAGAATCTCGGAATCCGACTAAAAGAAGAGGATCATGGTCGAATGTTCCCCGTTACAGATAAAGCCCAATCTGTTGTGGACGCTTTACTATCCAGATTATCGGATCTTAAGGTTAGAATCATGACCAATTCGCCCGTTCAAACCATTGAATATGAAAATGGACGAGTTAAAGCGGTTCTTCTAAAAAATGGTGAACGTTTTACTGCCCGTTCAGTTGTTTTAGCAGTAGGTGGAAAATCTGTTCCTCACACAGGATCAACTGGTGATGGCTATGCATGGGCAAAAAAAGCAGGTCATACTATAACCGATTTATTTCCAACAGAGGTTCCAGTCACCTCTAATGAACCATTCATCAAGGCCAAAACTTTACAAGGTCTTTCCTTACAAAGTGTTGCTCTAAGTGTATTAAACCCTAAAGGAAAACCATTAATCACCCATAGAATGGATATGATTTTTACCCATTTTGGTGTCAGTGGTCCCGCCGTTTTACGCTGTAGTCAGTTTGTTGTGAAAGCTATGAAAAAGTGGAACTTAAAAGAAGTAACTATGAGTCTTGATGTTTTTCCTGATTTATCCGAGGAAGGTATTTTTCAAGAAATCAACAAGTCTCTTAAAGAGGACCCAAAAAAGGCAATCAAGAATAGTTTAAAAGGTTTCTTACCAGAAAGGTATTTGTCCTTTCTGTTTGATGTAAACGGGATTGATCCGACTATCCAAGGGGCTAATATTTCTAATGAAAAAATCCGTTCATTGGCTAAAACCTGTAAAAGCTTTACCTTCTTAGTGAATGGTACATTACCAATCGAAAAAGCATTTGTTACCGGTGGTGGAGTTTCAGTAAAGGAAATTGACCCGAAAACCATGGAATCTAAGTTTACGGAAGGTCTTTACTTCTGTGGTGAAATCCTAGATATTCATGGTTATACAGGCGGATATAATATTACCTCGGCACTTGTAACAGGAAGATTAGCCGGTATGAATGCAGGAATTTCATAGAATTTTAAAAAGGGAAATCTTTTGGATTTCCCTTTTTTCATGCCCTATAAATAATCATCGCGGAGAAGCAATAAATTTGTTCATCCTCTTCTTCCGGAAGAGCTGCG
>DASQIV010000188.1:0-5068 GCA_035631415.1 Pseudoneobacillus sp.
CCTCTTTTTTTACAGAAAACATTATAGACTATTATACAACATAATTATGACTTTTCAGAAATTAACTGCAAATATATTCATTTCGTACTGTCCGAAAAATAATTTGTTTTATGTGTGACTTTTATCATAGGTTAATATAGCTATTTGGAGTTATAAAAATAAATGGAGAGACCGTGATTTTTCTCACATTTAATGGAATGTAACAGGAGTTGATGCATTTGAAAAAATCAATCGTAACAAAGTTATCCTGGCTGGTTATAACCGTTACTCTCATAAGTTTAACGGTTATTTCATTTACTAACTATCAGATGACTTATGCAAAAGTGAAAGAAGCTGCCGGTATTGAATTAATTGGTTGTGCCAATATCACAACTGGTTTATTAACGAAGGACGAGATTGATAGTCTTCAAGGTCTAACTTCTTCCAGAGCAACGGAATTAGGGGATAAGATTAATTGGACTATTGAACATAAGCCTATTTTTGAAAATCAATATCTATTATCTTTAGAGGGTAAGGTACTTGTAGCAGATGAATCCCTACAAAAACAAGGTTTTAGTATGGGTGATTCTTTTAAAATCGATCCCGATGTTTTAAAAACGTTAATAGAAGAAAAGAAGCCTGTCTTTTCGGATGTGTACGAGTTTGGTGGAATGAAACGATTAACAGGTTATGCACCCATTTTTAAAGATCACCATACACAGGGAGAAATCATAGCAATAAGTGCCATTGATTTTAATGCGAAAATTTTAACTGAAAGAACGTGGAGTATGGTTTCTTCCACCATTATTGTAGGCATAATCTCATTATTATTAGCAGGAACAATTATCATACTATTTGTTCGAAAAACCATCTTACCATTACGAGATTTATCCCAATATACTAAACAAATTTCTGAAGGTGATTTGACTATTCAACCACAGCGTTTAAAAGCAACAGGTGAAATTCTTTTACTTAATGAAAACTTTAACCAAATGGTAGAAAAATTAAAACAAGCGCTATTACAAACATCCTCCACATCGAAGAAATTAGCACTTTCAACAGAAGATCTTTCCATCAACACCTCAGAAGTTACCCATATTGTAGAAGAAGTAGCAACGACCTTTCAAGGCGTTGCTGAATCCGCAAATGATCAAGCTGGCAATGCAGAACAAGTTTTAGTAGCTTTTCAAAATATTACTGATCAAACCAAGCGTATGACAGGAAAAATCCAAGAAACATCTAAGGATTCATCTGAAGTATCTGCAAAAGCTATACAAGGAAATGAGATAATCTTAGATTCAGTGAAACAGATGAGCCATATTCAATCTAGTACAACTGACATCTTTAATACGATGATAGAGCTTAAGGAAAAATCAAATAAAGTACATGAAATTTTAACGATCATTATGAATATATCAAAACAAACCAATTTACTAGCTCTTAATGCGTCTATTGAGAGTGCGAGAGCAGGGGTACATGGAAAAGGATTCGCTGTCGTTGCTGAGGAAATTCGTAAATTGGCAGAAGAGACATCAGAGAGCATCACAAGTATTAATCAAATTGTTGCCGAAATGGAGAGTAAAACAACGGAAGCGGTTCATCTCACCGAAGTTGGGAAGAAGACCGTTGAAGTTGGATTAGAAAAAGTGCAAATCGCTGGGACCTCTTTTAATGAAATTAAAGAATCAACACAAAAAGTAAGTAAAGAAGTGGCTGACATCCACGAAACCATTTTAAACATCCAAGAGGAAATCGAACATGCTAATGAGCAAATAGTTGGAATTACGATCATTTCAAGAGATATTTCCTCCCAAATGCAACAAGTAGCCGCATCATCTGAACACCAAACAGCCTCAATGGAGGAAATTACTTCATCCATCCAAATGCTTGTTCAACTTGCTAATGAGATGGAACAACTTTCGAATCAATTTAAGATATAAAAAAAGACAAGGAATAGAGGCTTGCTACTTTGCCTTTACTCCTTGTCCTTTTTTAGCTGCATTTTATTCTACTAAGAGACCTTGTCCACTTTAATCCATAAGAAGAGAGTGGTCTATTCTTAAAAATAACTTCATCTTCATGAACCAATTTAACATTATTAATAGAAGAATGACTATCCTCTTGTTCCTTTATTTCCAAATATCCTGAATCGTATTTAAAATAGACTGTATAGAGCTTGCCTTCATATATTACTTCTTCATTCATTTGCATGGACTCACCCTCTTTAGAATATTCGATTACATATATTATAATCGAGAATAAAAAACGATGTTTTCGCCAAATTAGGTGATTTTTGGAGAAAATATAAGTATTATCGTCCTTTTTTATCTTTTTCTTCTATAAAATATAACTTTAGGAATATTTTTAAAAAAATAAAGTCCACACTTGTTAAGTTTCCAAGTGTGGACTCTCACTATAGCAATAAAGCCCCATAACCAAGGGCGCCAACAATCACATAGGCAGGGTGGACTTTCCATCTTTCTAATAATAAAAAACTGATAGCTACTAAGAGGATCGTCTGCATCAAACCTGCATCATTTAAGGAAGTAGAAAAGAAGTTAAATGTCATGATACCAAGTAATACCGCGATAGTTGGTCTAATATAATTCGTCATTCGTTTCACTTTAGGCGAGTCTTTGAATTTATATAAAAGTCCTAATAAAACAATCATAAGTATTAGAGAGGGGGCAACGGTTGCGAGAATACCAACAACAGAACCTAAAATACCCCCCTGTTGATAGCCAATATAGCCAGCCATCTTGGTTGCGATTGGACCTGGCAGTGCATTACCTAATGCAAGCACCTCACTAAATTCGGAGACTGTTAACCATTCATATCGATTCACAACCTCATTTTGAACAAGTGGAATAGAAGCCGGACCGCCGCCATAACCAACGATACCTGGTATAAAAAAGGCAAGGAAAATTTGCCAATAAATCATCATCCAACACCTCTTTCTTGGGTACGCTCGGTGTCATCTTTTTTATGGTTTTTCAACAGGGCAAATAAGAGAAGAGTGGCAATTAAGATAGCCGGATGGAACCCAGCAAACTGAATGAGCACGAAACTAATGATTATAATCGCTAACGCGATTTTCCAACCTAATGATTCCTTTGATTTTTTGAAAAAGTCCCAAGTTAATGATGCTAGCATCACACCAACGACTGGTACGACTGCTTTTGTCATTCCCTTTACCCAAGGCTGGTCCTTAAAGGACGATAAAAAAGTCAATAAAACAATCATTAAGAAAATGGTTGGGACAATGGTTGCAGCAAGAGCGACGATTAGTCCGGTTATTCCTGCTACTCGATAGCCGATATAACCTGCGATTTTGGTTGCGATTGGACCTGGCAGCGTGTTACCTAAAGCTAACACATCTGAAAATTCATCATCATTCATCCATTTGTATTTCTCCACTACCTCTTTATGAACGAGAGGAATGGAAGAAGGTCCGCCGCCATAACCTAGCATACCCACACGGAAAAATGCTAGAAATAACTGAAGTTGTGTTTTCATCATAATCCCCCTTTTTATTGTGTGGATTCCCTTAAATAGAATTTTGATCTAGATGCTGAAAACGAGGGTAAGCACTTCTGGTCTTAAATTTAAGCACTAATGACGTTTTTCGAGTTGGTTACAATGAAACGAGTGTCCCGTCCATTCTAGAGTCTACCCCTGATACTACACTTATTTTCCGATTTTTCCAAATAGTTTGTTTGCTCCAAATGTTGGTAACTTCCTAGTGTGTTTTTACGAATAGAAAGAAAGAGACACCTTCCGTGAGAAAAGGTGTCTCTTTCAAACTTCATTTTATTTTGGAGGCTGTAGTGCTTTTTTTCGAAGATTCATGTTTTCTTCATTTGATCTATTTAAGTTGTAATGGTAGATTGCATTTTCCCAATCACCATACATAGGATTCGGGAAAATAATAAGTTTATTACCAAATTCATCTTTATGAAGGTCAACCGCTTTGACTCTATCAGCTGGCGTTAAATGACCAAAACCTTGAAAGTCTCCTAAATTATCCCCAAATAAAAGGACGATTTCGTGTGTTTGCGCCACTTGTTGTCGTCGTGTTTCTTTTCCGATTTCTCCTGGTTGTTTTACTAATACATGCGCTATATTTGCTTGGGGAGCTCCAACAAGCTGTAAGTTTCGGATCGTTGCTTCTTTTTGAGCATTATGGCGATTAGTGATGTAGTAAATATCGACACCTCTTGAATCCGCATAATTTAAAAAGTCGATTGCGCCAGGAAGTGCTTTAGCGTTAGCTTCATTAAACCATTTATAAAAATCATCGAAATTCCCACTTTTAGATAAAATAGCGCGTGCGAAAAAAGGACTGTTATCTAAAATCGTTTCATCAATATCAAGTATGACTGCTGGCTTCTTGCCTTTTTTCTTTTGATTGAGGAACTCGTCTAATCTCATTTTTCCAATATTATAGCCTTGATAATAAAGTGCTTTTGCTTCTCCAGAGGTTTGATACCACAATACGGACATCATGTTTTGATCATAAATGGTCTCAGCTTTTACATGAGTTTCTCCGTGGATTAAAGAAATGGATAATATCACAATGGTGTAAAAAGTGACTATTTTATTCATGTTCATACCTCCTTCATCTATTCGAAGTTAGTATGTGATAGTCACTGGGATTTTTATCCTAAGTTTTTTAATGGGTGAATTCGGAACTTTCTTTGAAGCGAAATATGCTTTGAATTTAAAAAACGACTCTACAGAAGAGTCGTCCATTAAAAGAATGGCCACCATTCCGAATAGGGGGAAAAGTGGGTGGTATGTGGTTTTATCGTATAACCGCCTTTGTGCATGACGATATGTTTTTGCTCTCCTCCCATCATGCCACAATAGGTATGATGCTCATATGGAATGGGCTTAAACCCTTTAGGTGGTTGTCCCATAGGAAGTTGTTGAGAATAATATGGATTTGCATACTGCTGGAAATTTGGATTGGAATATGGATTGCCGATAAAATTTGGATTCTGCCTGACTATTTTGATTCACCCTCTCCTTTTTTATAATATATGTAGAGTTGTCCAAACTAGTTCCAAAAAATAGGTTGCTGTCAGTA